>NZ_CAWQJR010000206.1:0-70204 GCF_963894935.1 Xenorhabdus sp. PB61.4 | reverse complement strand
GGATTTGTCTGGCGGCAATAGCGCGGTGGTCCCACCTGACCCCATGCCGAACTCAGCAGTGAAACGCCGTAGCGCCGATGGTAGTGTGGGGTCTCCCCATGTGAGAGTAGGACACTGCCAGACATCACTTTGACAGAGAAGCCATCCTTAACCGGATGGCTTTTTTGCATTTTAAATCTGAAAAAATTAATGTGCTTTTCCTTGTTCAATTCCAATTCCTGTCTGTGAACGCAAGAATTGTCTGCGAAACATTTCGCGTTCCTGCTGGCCTTGTTCTGATGTATCAGTGATAGAAAAGAACCACGCACCGGCAAATGCCACAATCATGGAAAATAAAGCTGGATATTCGTAGGGATAAATGGGTTTTTCATGTCCAAGAATACTAACCCAGATTGTTGGGCCTAGGATCATTAGAACAACGGCTATTATTAACCCCAACCACCCGCCAATGAGTGCACCTCGTGTTGTCAGATTGTTCCAATACATTGACAGCAAAATAATCGGAAAATTACAGCTCGCTGCAATAGAGAAAGCCAGCCCGACCATAAAGGCAATATTTTGTTTTTCGAATAAAATACCTAACCCAATGGCGATAACCCCCAGAAAAACAACTGTAATTTTCGAAATTCTTAATTCATCCCGTTCATTAGCCTGACCTTGTTTAATCACATTTGCATAGAGGTCATGAGAAACTGCTGAGGCACCTGCAAGTGTTAATCCCGCAACCACAGCTAAAATAGTGGCAAAGGCGACAGCAGAGATGAACCCGAGGAAGAAATCCCCACCCACGGCTGTTGCAAGGTGAACAGCAGCCATATTAGTTCCACCGAGTAATGCACCGGTGCCATCTTTAAATGCAGCATTAGGGCTGACTAACAGTATTGCGCCAAACCCGATAATAAATGTCAGAATATAGAAATAGCCGATAAATCCGGTGGCATAGAAAACACTTTTACGTGCTTCTTTGGCATCATTAACGGTAAAGAATCGCATAATGATATGTGGTAAACCTGCGGTACCAAACATTAACGCTAATCCTAAAGAAAGCGCAGATATTGGGTCAGAAACTAATCCACCGGGACTCATAATTTTTTGGCCATTCGAGTGAACGGCAATAGCTTCCTTAAACAGGGTATTGAAGTTGAAATTTACGGCTTTCATGACCATCAACGCCATGAATGTGGCACCGGCCAATAACAGGATTGCTTTAATAATTTGCACCCATGTTGTTGCCAGCATTCCGCCAAACAGCACATACAGAACCATCAAAATACCAACTAAAACCACAGCGATGTAGTAATTCAGCCCAAATAACAACTCGATGAGTTTTCCTGCTCCAACCATCTGCGCAATCAGGTATAAAGCAACAACAACCAGTGAGCCGACTGCTGATAATGTACGGATTGGGCGCTGTTTTAGTCGGTAAGAAGCAACATCAGCGAATGTGTAGCGCCCCAGATTTCTTAATCGTTCTGCGATTAGGAACAAAATAATCGGCCAGCCGACAAGGAAACCAATAGAATAAATAAGGCCATCATAACCAGAGGTATAAACCAGTGCTGAAATCCCCAAGAATGATGCTGCAGACATATAATCGCCTGCAATCGCCATACCGTTTTGGAAGCCAGTGATCCGCCCGCCTGCGGTATAGTAATCAGAACGTGAAATTGTCCGTTTTGATGCCCAATAAGTGATGTAGAGTGTGAACCCGACAAATAACAGGAACATGATGATTGCCTGAATATTTAAAGGTTGTTTTTCTACATTACCTGAAATGGCATCTGCTTGAGTGAGGATGGGGTAGAGGGAAGAAAATAACGCAATTGTTGATAGGACAAGTTTTCTCATTTTCTCACCTCATTGAGAATAGCTGAGGTTAAACGATCAAATTCACCGTTTGCTCTGATGACGTAAATCCCCGTTAATATAAAAGAAATAAAAATAATACCGACACCCACAGGAATACCACGAGTCATGCTGGATCCCTCATAAAGAGGTGTACCAAGCCATCCAGGAGCAAAAGCGATGAGGAAAATAAAACCAACATAGAGTATTAACATAATGGCAGATAACAACCATGCAAAGCGCCCACGCTTTTCAATTAACTCTTTAAAGTGAGGGTTGTTTTCGATTTCTTGATAAATATCGGTACTCATCAGGCTATCTCCTTTTAGGTATTAAAGGACGAACCTTAAACAACTTTGAGGGTTGCCAGATACGGACAGCAACATTCGAGAGAATGCATGACTATCTGTCACGTCCCTGAACAGTTCTGTATTTTTTGATTATGCTTACCAAGCCGCCTTGCGGCGGCGTGCATGTGTACTATATGTGCCTTATAGCATGTACATTAAGGCATCATTATGGATTGCTTTTCTTCCAATAATTTTTCCACAACGCCGGGATCAGCCAAAGTGGAAGTATCACCTAAGTTGCCAGTATCACCGGAAGCAATTTTGCGTAAAATACGCCGCATAATTTTTCCTGAACGTGTTTTTGGCAGAGAATCAGTCCAGTGCAGGATGTCCGGAGTCGCAATTGGGCCGATTTCTTTGCGAACCCAGCTTCTGACTTCTGCATACAAATCAGGCGAAGGTTCTTCACCATGAATTAACGTGACATAAGCATAAATCGCCTGCCCTTTAATACGGTGTGGTATCCCGACAACAGCCGCTTCCGCAATTTTGGGATGAGCAACCAACGCAGATTCAATTTCTGCGGTTCCCAATCGGTGGCCTGAAATATTCAGCACATCATCAACACGACCAGTAATCCAGTAATAACCATCTTCATCACGTCTGGCGCCATCACCGCTGAAATAAACGCCTTTGAAGGTAGAAAAATAGGTTTGCTCAAAACGGTCATGATCACCAAACAATGTGCGAGCCTGCCCCGGCCATGAATCGGTAATGACAAGATTACCTTCACTCTCGCCGCTTAAGGTTTCTCCGGTATTATCGACTATTGCCGGGCTTACGCCGAAGAATGGCAGTGTGGCTGATCCAGCTTTGAGATCGGTTGCTCCGGGCAACGGCGTGATCATGAATCCACCTGTTTCTGTTTGCCACCATGTATCGACAATAGGGCATTGACTGTTGCCTATTTTCTTGTAGTACCATTCCCAGGCTTCTGGATTGATGGGTTCACCCACTGACCCCATGATGCGTAATGATGTGCGTTTGGTGCCTTCAATGGCTTTATCCCCTTCTGCCATTAACGCTCGAATGGCTGTTGGTGCGGTATAGAGGATATTGACCTGATGTTTATCTACAACCTGACAGAGACGATTCACATCGGGATAGTTTGGCACACCTTCAAACATTAAGGTTGTTGCACCACAGGAGAGCGGGCCATAAAGCAAGTAACTATGGCCGGTTACCCAGCCTACATCAGCTGTACACCAGTAAACTTCGCCGGGGCGGTAATCAAACGTATATTTGAATGTCAAAGATGCATAGACCAGATAACCACCGGTGGTATGTAGAACACCTTTAGGCTTACCTGTTGAACCGGATGTATAAAGAATAAATAACGGATCTTCGGCATTCATCTCTTCAGCAGGGCAATCTGAACTAATCTCTTTGGTTAATTCATGCCACCAGAGATCGCGTCCGGTATGCCAGTTTGTTGCATTATCAGTACGTTTGAAGACGACAACATTAGTCACATTTGTCACAGCCGGATTGCTTAGAGCTTCATCGACATTTTTTTTCAGAGGAACAACTCGGCCAGCTCGTAAACCTTCATTGGCTGTGATGATTAACTTCGCATTTGAATCGATAATTCGACCGGAAATTGCATCAGGAGAAAAGCCGCCGAAAATTACGGAGTGAATCGCGCCAACCCGGGCACAAGCCAGCATGGCGACAGCAGCTTCTGGTACCATTGGCATATAAATAGCGACAACATCGCCTTTTTTGACCCCGAGTTTTTTCAAGACATTGGCGAACTGGCAGACATCATGGTATAGCTCCTGATACGTAACATGTCTGGATTCAGCCGGATTGTCCCCTTCCCAGATAATGGCAGTCTGATGGCCTCGCTCCTGTAAATGGCGATCAAGGCAGTTCGCACTTAGGTTAAGTGTGCCATCTTCAAACCATCGGATACTGATATGCCCAGGGTCGAAAGAGGTATTTTTCACCTTTGTATAAGGTTTTATCCAATCGACAATTTTACCTTTCTCTCCCCAGAACCCCTCAGGATCCTGTAGTGAACGTTGGTACTCTTGCAAATATTGTTGTTTGTTTATCAGGGCTGTTTCTGCGATGTCAGCAGGAATAGGGTGCTTAATTATTTGAGTCATATTTTTATCTCCTTGCAATTGTTAATACTATGTCAAAACAAGGTTAACTAAAGTGTAAGAAGAATTTTTGTTTCTTTTTTGCGCGGAAGATCACGCAATAGAGATAATGAATGTTATGAAGGGAACATTTAATGCGGTGTCTTTATGTAAAATATACCGTTATTCATAATCTCATTTTTGGGAAAATTAACTAACTATTGGATTATATTCGGTTATTTATTCTTATTTATAGATTAAACACAAAAGGAAAGGAAACCACAGTGATAATATGGAATTGATAATCATTTTCATTACCGTTTGATTCACTATAATAATCCTGTTGCTTACAAGGTGTGATCTTCATCCCCAATAAATAAAGGGTGTATGTATTTTAAACAACTGGAGATTTAATATGAGTCATTCATTACCTTCCTTGCCTTATCCTTATGATGCTCTGGAACCTCACTTTGATGAACAAACGATGCTTATTCATCATACCAAACACCATCAAACTTACGTTGTAAATACCAATACCGCATTGGAAAATTTCCCTGAACTCGCTGGTCTGGACATTGATGATCTGGTTCAGCAGCTTGACAGAATCCCGGCTGATAAACGTACTTTTATGCGTAATAACGCAGGGGGTCATTCAAATCACAGCATGTTCTGGAAGGGGCTGAAATTAGATACAACGTTATCCGGTGCTTTAAAAGCAGCGATAGAACGGGATTTTGGCAGTATTGATGCTTTCAAAACAAAATTCGAACAGGCAGCAGCAACCCGTTTTGGTTCTGGTTGGGCTTGGCTGGTACTGAAAGAAGACGGAAAACTTGATGTTGTTTCTACTGCAAATCAGGATAGCCCATTGATGGGACAAGAAATTTCCGGTACTTCCGGTTATCCCATTTTAGGGCTGGATGTATGGGAACATGCTTACTACCTTAAATATCAAAATCGCCGTCCTGATTATATTAAGGCATTCTGGCATGTCGTAAATTGGGATGAAGCAGCAAGGCGCTACGAAGAAAAAATTAAATAACAGCTATTATCTTCATCTTTCAAAAAGTGCTGATCATAACCGTGGTCAGCATTTTTTTTCGCTATCATTCGATTTTTTCTTGTTTCGCGATTAAAGGCACATAATGAAAAAGAACGCTGTCATAACGATTACAACCCTTATAGTATCCTCTCTACTAATGTCTGGCTGTGCACAGCCCAAAACAAGTGCCGAACGTAATGCTAAGCATTTTGTTTATGCTTCTAATGATGATTTTGACCCCAATTTCAGAACTAAAATCTACGATAGTATCGAGCTTTCAGTACCATTTTTTGAACAATTCTGGCAGTTGGGTAAAAAAGACAGAGAAGCAGGGGTATCCCCCGAAGAGGCGCAGCAGCGGGTAATTTATTTAAAAGGTGATGAGTTCTTGGATTCAATTCGGAGAACATCACATTTTGAGGGGAGAGTTTATGAGAGCAGCGAAGGCCCTTCACTAAAATGGCGTAAGGCAATGTCCGAAGCTATATCTGCTACTTATATGGATGGTTATGAAGGTCGGAATTAACCGCTTGTTTTACTGACTGTCTGTTCGTTATTTGTTTATTGAGGAGAAATGGAAATGTATTACCCGCAGATATATAGAGGAAAAATAATCTCCTCCGAGAAATTGGGTTCCTCTGCAATCAATAAGCTGCTGGTAAATGGCAGTTTACAGCTTACTTCTCTGGGACTGGAAGGTGATGAACAGGCAGAAGCCCGCTTTCATGGCGGGCCGGATCGTGCACTTTGCCATTATCCGATGGAACATTATCTATTTTGGAAAAGGCAATTTCCTGAATTAATGGAATTATTTGTACCACCTTTATTTGGTGAAAATATATCAACGGAAGGGATGACAGAAGAGAGCGTTTATATCGGAGACATTTTCCAGTGGGGAGAGGCAATTATTCAGGTAACTCAGCCCCGTTCGCCTTGTTATAAACTTAATATCATTACCGGTATTGAGAATTTTGCTGCCATCATGCAGGACAGAGGCTATTGCGGATGGTTATATCGTGTGATCTCTTCAGGTGTAACCTGTGCGGGTGAACCAATAAAACTTCTCAGCCGGAATAGTGATGTTTCTGTAAAAGAAGCCATTTCCATTGCTTTCCATAGCCCATTTGATGAAGAACAATATCGTCGTTTAATGGGAGCTGCCGGGCTATCTGCCAGCTGGAATCTCACGATGCAGAAGCGGATATTACTTGGAAAAATAGAGAGTTTTAGTCACCGCTTATTTGGGAAATAAGTAACTTTCTATTTTTAAACAGGTATTCAATTGGTTGTTACTTAAGCCATGTATATATGTCAAAGGGTCAGCGTTAATAACCCTTTGACATGTAACCACTATTACGGATGGGTAATAAACCCAATTGCTTCATAAACCTTATTCAGGGTTTCCTGAGCACGAGCCTGTGCTTTTGCTGCACCTTCTGCCATGACTTGGTTAAGCAGAGCTTCATCATTACGGAAATGGTGATAACGTTCCTGCAAGTCAGCCAGCATTTCACACACTGCGTCTGCAACCGCACCTTTCAGGTGGCCGTACATTTTTCCTTCGAACTCTGCTTCCAATTCAGGGATGGTTTTGCCTGTTACACCTGACAGGATATCCAGCAGATTGGAAACACCCGGTTTGTTTTCCAAATCATAGCGGACACGAGGCGGCTCTTCAGAATCAGTGACTGCACGTTTGATTTTCTTGGCAACAGATTTCGGGTCTTCCAACAGAGCAATGACATTATTGCGGTTATCATCAGACTTCGACATTTTCTTGCTCGGCTCTTGTAATGACATGACACGAGCGCCTTCTTTCGGAATGAAAGGTTCCGGGATCGTGAAAATCTCACCGTAAAGAGCATTAAAACGTTGTGCCAAATCACGTGTCAATTCAAGGTGCTGTTTCTGATCAATACCTACAGGGATCTGATTAGCCTGATAAAGCAAAATGTCAGCAGCCATCAGGACAGGATAGTTAAACAGACCCGCGTTAATATTTTCAGGGAAACGGGCGGACTTATCCTTAAACTGTGTCATGCGGCTGAGTTCGCCGAAATAGGTATAACAATTCAGTGCCCAGGCTAGCTGGTTATGCTGAGGCACGTGTGATTGTACGAAAATAGTGCTTTTCTTTGGATCGATACCACAGGCAAGGTAAAGTGCCAGCGTATCCAGCGTGCGTTTTTTCAGTTCTTCAGGATCCTGACGTACGGTAATACTGTGCTGGTTAACAATACAATAGATGCAATCATATTCATCCTGCATCTGAACCCACTGACGTAACGCTCCCATGTAGTTACCGATGGTCAATTCACCGGAAGGTTGTGCGCCGCTGAATACAATAGGTTTCTGTGTTTTTGGTTTCGTTGCTGTGGGTTCGTTCATTTTATTACGCTTCCTGTAAGTTCAAAGTTGGTAGTCCAATTGTTGGTAGTAAATCCGGAAAATTGTCTAGTACATAATCCGGGTGATTTAGTGCTATTGATTCCCCATAGTTATATCCATAGGTTAAGCCAACACAAGGGCAGCCTGCCGCCTGTGCAGCCAAAATATCATTACGGGAATCACCAACAAAAAGCAATTCGTCTTTATTTAAACCAAACATGCCCATTGTCAGATACAGTGGTGCCGGGTGAGGTTTTTTCTGTTTAACATCGTCTCCTCCCAGTACCAGTGAAAAGTATTGACTGATACCAAGAGATTCCAGTAGTGGAGCAATAAAAGGTGTCGGCTTATTAGTAATAATCGCCATCGGCAGGTTGTGTTTTGCCAGCTCAGCCAGAGTTTCTTTGACATGAGGAAAGAGTTTGCTGCCCGTCGTGACGGTAGTTTCGTAGAATTTATCGAACAGACTGCGGGTTTCACTGAACAATTCAGGGGAAAACTCTCCGACAGCCCATTTCAGGGCACGTTCAACCATGATGTCCGCGCCATTACCCACCCACACAGCAACGCGTTCTTTGCCTGCTGCGGGCAGACCTTTGGTGAGCAAGGCCTGATCCAGAGCATCTGCCAGCCCACCGGCGCTGTCTACCAGCGTTCCATCCAGATCGAATGCAATGGCCTGAATTGCTTGTACTACATTTTTTTTCATCATGTTGCCTGTCGTTATGCCACTGTTGATAACTCACTGCGCATTTCATCAATGACTGCTTTATAGTCAGGCTGACTGAAAATAGCAGAGCCTGCAACGAACATATCTGCACCAGCCTGAGCTGCCGCAGCGATGTTATTGGCTTTGATACCACCATCAATTTCGAGACGGATATCATAGCCGCTTTCATCGATAATTTTACGGACATGACGCAATTTATGTAGGGTTTCCGGAATGAAAGACTGGCCGCCGAAACCGGGGTTAACTGACATCAATAGAATAACGTCGAGTTTATCCAGTACATAATCCAGATAGCTGAGAGGTGTTGCCGGATTGAATACCAGACCAGCTTTACAGCCATGATCTTTAATCAGCTGTAGTGTCCGGTGAATATGTTCACTCGCTTCGGGATGGAAAGTGATATAGGTTGCACCGGCCTTAGCAAAATCGGGGATAATGCGATCTACAGGCTTCACCATCAGATGAACATCGATGGGAGCGGTAATACCATAATCGCGCAGTGCCTGACAGACCATCGGGCCAATTGTCAGGTTTGGGACGTAATGGTTATCCATAACGTCAAAATGCACAACATCAGCACCGGCTGCCAGCACCTTTGCGGTATCTTCACCCAGACGGGCAAAATCTGCAGATAGAATGGATGGGGCAATCAGAAAATCTTTCTTCATTATTCTCTTCTCCAATTCATTGTTTATCCCCGTTATTTCAGGGACAGGAAACCTCAATCACTTCTGGCAGTATAACGCCAAAAGTTCATCAACTTTACTGCGGGCAAGAATATTTCTACTTATTGTCCGGCGGGCTTTAACAATGTAAAGGGAAGCATGATGATACCATTCACGTGTCATCGGCGTGTCATGGTTGGATATGAGCACCGGAATACCATGTTGAGACGAAAGATTATAGGCAAGCCGCGCCAGATTTTCTTGGTCTGTCAGGTTAAAACTATTTGTATGGTAGGCTGTAAAATTTGCGGTTGCTGAAAGGGGAGCATATGGCGGGTCGCAGTAAACCACTGAGCCTTTTGGGACATTAGTTAATGCGACTTCATAATGCTGGCAGATAAAAGTAGCCTTCTTAGATTTTTCAGCGAACCAATACAGCTCATCTTCAGGAAAATAAGGTTTTTTATAGCGTCCGAAAGGAACATTAAATTCGCCGCGTAAATTATAGCGACACAGACCGTTATAGCAGTGACGGTTAAGATACAGAAACAACACGCTGCGATGGAATGGATCTTTGCTTTTGTTGAACTCTTCTCTCAGGCGATAGAAGGTTTCAGACGTATTGTATGCTGGTGAAAATAAGGGACGGACATGATCAATAAACTCATCCGCACGAAATTTTACCGTATCGTACAGATTGATCAGATCACTATTGATATCTGATAAGAGATAAGAATCATAATCGGTATTCAGGAATACCGAGCCTGCGCCAACAAATGGCTCAACTAAGCGATCGCCCTCTGGCAGATGACGTTTAATATCATCCACCAAGGGGTATTTTCCACCGGCCCATTTTAAGAAAGCGCGTTTTTTTTTCATGCCGTCAATAAAGTATTCAATAATTTCAGAGCCGCAGATTGTACTCTGTTTAGGACAGCATATCAGCGCCTAATCAAAATAGTTTTATTTTTTCAGATCTTGATGAACCTGTTGTAGTTTTCTTACCCAGGGTTTTTGTGTCCGAATGTCTACAGGGAGTGAGGCAATCGCTTTTTTGGCGTCAGAAGCGGAATTGTAGCTACCGTAGATCAAAATAAACCATGTCTTATCATTACGTTTAGTTTCATAAACTTTGTAATGGGAAAGGTTATTCTTTTTCGCAAAAGCAATCAAGGTATCCGGGCGACTGGCGCTGCTTAACTGGAGTGTAAACCGATTTGCCGGTACTTTCAGTAGGTCTTCACCGATACTTGCCGTACTTTGTTTATTTGTCTGATGGTCAGTCGTTGCGGGTTTTGTGGAGACCTTATGTTGTTTTTCGGTTTTTTGCTGTTCAAGCGGCGTCACTGTCGTTTGCTTTACACGGCTCTGTTGTGGTGTCGGTTGTGAGAATGGCTGGTTTTCCTGTTCCGTATTTTTTTGTACTGCATTGTTGATATTGCTCTGTTGCTGATTTAAAGCATCAGAAATGTCACCGGGTAATTCGATACGTTGGTTGTAGCCACCCGTTCCGCTGGTCGGGGAAAGATTCTGGCTAGGGGTACTGCTGATTGGCGGCATGCCGATTTCATGCGGATGGTCAGAGGCAGAAGTTGCAGATGTGGATGGTGCTTCCTGTGTGCTATTTTGCTCATTGTCGGAAGATGATGAAGTGCCGGATAGGTTGATACTTTTCTCGACTGAATTTGATGACTGTTGCTTTTCATGTTCTGTTGGTGATTTCAGGGCAGAACTGATAGCGATAATGAGCAGTAAAAGCACAAGGATACCAACCCCAATCATCATTTGTTGACGGGATATTGCCAGTTTTGGATTCTGCTTCTGGGGGCGTGATCGCTGAGGGGGACGATCAGATGTATCGGGTTTAAACTCGTTTTCTGTTTTTTGTTTATTTTCTGATTTTAATTCGTCCATATGCCCTCCCAGCTGAGATAATATTACCAATTGCTATGTGACTAATAACGGAGTGATAGGTTTGGCGGCCTGACCTAACTGAAACTGTTCACATTATACCCATTATTTGAAAAATCTATCGGATATATCTATCAATGTAGCTATTTTATAGCAAACAGCCAGAAAAGTAGGGATCATTCACTACAACGTCGGATGGCATCTAATATGATATCGGTGCTGATATCAGAACGAAGTTCTGCTTTCCCGATAGCTGTGGGTAATACCAGACGAAGCTTGCCTGCAGTGACTTTTTTATCGCGCATCATATGAGGTAAGTAATTTTCAGGAGGCATTTCTGACGGGCCATGTACAGGCAGTTTTGCTCTTTCCAGCAGACTGATGATGCGCTGTGTATCCTGACCGGAGAATGAGCCAACAAGTTCAGAAGCCCGTGCAGCCATGACCATCCCTGCTGCGACTGCTTGCCCATGCAGCCAGACTCCGTATCCCATTTCAGCTTCAATCGCATGCCCGAAAGTATGGCCGAGATTTAATAAAGCCCGCATACCTGAGCGTTCATGCTCATCGGCCGCTACAACAAGGGCTTTCAGCTCACAGCAACGACGGATGCAGTAAGCCATAGCCTGATGATCGAGATCCAATAATTTTTCAATATTGCTTTCAAGCCAGTCGAAAAATTCACCGTCCAGGATAACGCCATATTTGATCACTTCAGCTAGCCCTGCATACAGCTCTTGGGCTGGCAGGGTATTTAAACAATTGAGATCAATGACCACAGAGGCGGGCTGGTAAAACGCCCCGATCATGTTTTTACCGAGGGGGTGGTTGACTCCGGTTTTTCCACCAACAGAAGAGTCAACCTGAGAAAGTAGAGTGGTGGGCACCTGAATGAAACGGGTGCCGCGCTGATAGCTGGCAGCAGCAAAACCCGTCATATCACCGATGACACCACCACCGAGAGCGATAAGCGTTGTGTCCCGGGCATGATTATTTTCCAGTAAGGCCGAAAATATATCATTGAGCACAAAAAGTGATTTGTATTGTTCACCGTCAGGTAAGATAACTTCATTCACCCGAAGGCCCATATTCAGCAATGTGGATTTCACCTGTTCAAGATACAGGGGAGCCAGTGTTTCATTGGTCACTATCATGACCTGCTGACCAGATTGCAGGGGCCTGAATGCTTCACTGCTCGAAAACAGCCCTTGGGCGATGGTAATTGGATAGCTTCTTTCACCTAACGTAACAATCACTTGTTCCATATCAGCTTTCGCCTTATTTTTTGCAACGGATTGAATCTGCGGAAATTAATTTTTTTCCAATAATTCAATAATTTGATTAGCTACAACTTTGGCGCTTTGCTCATCTGTACGTATAGTCAGGTCAGCAATTTCCTCATACAGAGGATTGCGCTCATCAGCCAGATTTTCTAAAACTTCACGTGCTGGTGCATCAACTTGAAGTAAAGGGCGTTTTTTGTCGCGCTGGGTACGAGCTAACTGTTTTTCGATAGTTGTTTCTAAATAGACGACAACACCACGGGCAGACAGACGATTGCGGGTTTCTTTTGACTTAACAGAACCCCCCCCAGTTGCCAATACAATGCCTTGTTTCTCAGTCAGTTCGTTAATTATTTTTTCTTCGCGTTCACGGAAGCCTTCTTCGCCTTCCACATCGAATACCCAGCCCACGTCAGCTCCGGTACGTCGCTCAATTTCTTGATCGGAGTCGTAAAACTCCATATTGAGTTGCTGAGCTAACTGACGACCAATAGTGCTTTTGCCGGCACCCATAGGCCCAACCAGAAAGATATTGCGTTTCTCTGCCATGTTTTTGGTATTACTAAGACTATTTGTTAATGATAACCCGCCCCGCCAATCAGATTAGCCGCGGGACCTAAACTGAAACCTCATGAGTGAAATGTGAGATCAGATGGAAAAATTATCTCAGCACATCAGCCTATATTGCAACTATATAAATCAGCACGAACCGATTGAATCGGGTTCATGCTTTTTTTCTGGCTGACTGTAACCCTACCCATGAATATTTTGGTAGGCTTTTGCTGGTAATGAGAGACCTGCTCACTCAATTAGATAATCCTTGTATGCTAAATTGCTCTCAGCGTCAAATCCATAAACAGGTCAGACCAAGGAAAATGGCTGATAATCGGGCGATAAAATAACATATACCGCATTTAACTAACTGATAAGTATATTCATATTTTTGTGTGATTAAATATCAGTCAATTGAGGTGTAATAAAAATTACGAGCTCCCTTCGGCTATGTCGTTCTCCCTGTTGGTTAAATAATGCTCCCAATATAGGAATTTCTGACAAGTAGGGCACTTTTTGCAGACTGGCGCCTTTTTTCTGTTGAAAAATACCGCCCAGAATAAGTGTTTCACCATTTCTAACGGTAACTTGTGTCATTATTTCTTGTTTATCAATCGCCAGATTTTCATTTCCGCCCTGATTAATGGGAAGGCCGGGCGCATTCTGGCTGATCTTGAGTATTAACCGGATTTTTCCGTTCTTTAAAATGTGTGGAGTGACCTCCATCCCCAATACGGCCTCTTTAAACTGAATCGATGTTTTATCCTTATTCTGTACGATATAAGGAATATCAGAACCCTGTTTAATGCTGGCAGGTTGCTGATGTGAGGCTGTCAGTCGTGGGCTGGCAATGATATCCAGTTGATTTTCTTGTTCTAATGCACTGAGTTCCATTTCCAGCAGAGTGGCATGGATACGGGCTGCGTTCAGCACTAAACGATGGCTCTGGCTACCCGCAGGCTGATGCAGGTTCAGGCGGTTAAACCCCAGAGCCCGATTTAGTGGATCGGCGGTCATACCCCAGTGAATACCTAATTCATGCAGTGCTTCTCTACTGCTGGTGACAATATGCGCTGTAATTTGTACTTGTTGTTGTGGTGTATCCACTTCTTTCAGCCAGTTTTTGATGCGAGTAATAGCATCAAATTTATCTTCTAATATCAGACTGTTTGTTAAAGCATCATGTTCTACTTTTCCCCATTTTGTCAGCAAGGCAGGGGTATTTTTTTGCAATTGTTCTGTTATTTTTCCGGCATCGGCGTATTGCAGGGTAATAACCTGATATTCGATTTCCTGATCATCCTGTTCTGACTGATGGAACTCCGTTGCTTCATCTGCCGTATTTTCATTGATAGGGTCGTGTGGCGGCTGGAAAGGATCTCTTACATTTATGGAAAACGCCGCTTCTTCCGGTTCAGTATCTTCAGCACAACTGAAAAAGGATAAAAACAGGAGTACCAGTAAGGTGTAAACACAATTCTTCATTGCTGCTTTTCCTCATAATTTATATTTTCCTCATGACTCATATCTGCCAGTACCATGCGGACGGTCAGGCTATTATTGTCGGGAGTGATAGTGAGGTGTTTAATCAGCAATAAGGGCCGTAACTGCTGAATTTCACTCAGAAAGCGGAGTAATTGCTCATAGGTCAGTGACAATATGATATGCCATAAAACCTGATGACCTTCTTTGTGGCTTTTCCATTCCATCAGTTGGCTGCCGGAACGGGTTAAAGGCTGGTGGAGCCGTTTAAGTACCGTCGTTTTCGGGGATGATGTTATGTGACTATTTGAGTCGAGATTAGTGGTTATCTGTTGGATCTGCTGGTGAAGTTCGGTTAAGTCCGGTAGTTCGGAAAAACGGGTTTGAGATAATGTAATATCATTTTTCTGCTCTGCTATTTTGGAGCGAAAAGAATGAATGGCATCTTTATTGCTCTGCCAGACAAAAAAATAGAACCCCAAAATAAGAGGAACGATCACCAATTGCTGTAATAAAAATAATTGCCATGCAGGGCGAAATAACCACACCAGATAATTATTTTTCATTATTGTTCCCCATTAACCACTCAGCATCAATGGTAAATACCCGGAGAGAGTCTTCAGGTGTCGTTGTCATTTTTTTCAGTTGGACATTGATAAGTGAAATATTGCCTGTCAGGTTATCCAATAAATCAGAAACATCTTCATAACTCTGGCTACTGGCAGCAAAAACTAATTGGCCGGAATCATCACTGAATGTAGTTAGCCAGCTTTTTTCCGGTAATAAGTGAGGAAGCTGACGAAATAGCTGTAAATATCGCTGATTCTGCTCCATGAATAACTGTTTTTTCCTTAATTGTTGAGCCAGTTGTTGTTGCTGATGAACAGCCTGCTCTGTTTCACTGATAGTTTGTTTTAATTGCGCAAGTTGGTGGCTATTTTCAGTAAATTGGTTCTGATATTGTCCAATTTGTTGTTTTTGCTCTATTGAAATGATTACCAGAGCGGCAATCCACAGAAACAGTTGTAACCCGAGGAACAGCCCCCATTTATGACACCGACGTTTAAGCCTTGCCTGTCGCCAGGGTAGAAAATTCACCTGATGCATCATTGGTCATCCGGTCTTAGTGCTAATCCTGCCGCTATCATAAAAGCACCGATGTTTTCCGGTATTGGGGGCTGGTAATGGCAAAATGCTGACAGTAGGTGCCAGACCTGAACGGATTCTGCTGGCGCGGCCTGCTGCTTTACCGGAGTAAGGCTGGTGGGTTGTTCATTACTGTAATAAATCGGGTAATTTTCCCCATCCGGAGTAATGGGAAGCTGGTTAATGACCTGTGTCAGACTGGCATGTGACTGGGTTGATACAAGCCCATAACTGAAAGGCAGGCTCGCCGGGGCCAGCCATAGCCAGTCAGTTTTTCGTTGATGAACCAGCCAGCTGTTACCGGGTATTCCCGCCAGTTCGGCTACATAGCGTAATGCGCAGGGGGCAATATCGATGGCATCGGGTGATAAACCGATTTCTGCGAGCAGGCTGATCCAGAAATTAAGGTCTTTTTGGCGGGTTGCGCTTATACAGATTTGTTGCCCATGTACCCGATAATCGAGAGCCAGATCAGTGGTGGGAAATTGCTTTTCGGCATTAGCACGGACAAACCAACCGAGTTCCGGCTCCTGTAATGAGATGTGCTGAGGCAGAGGAATTTGTTTCTGTAATGTTTGCTGAACAGGTAGTGCCAGCCTTAATTTAACCTTGTTAGGTAATATTTGCCGCCACTGCGTTAAGATTTTGCGTAATTTTTCTGGATACTGTAACCATCCCCCTGAGATAGGGGTGTTTGGTACCTTATTTAATAAGGAAGTTTCACTAAATGACGATGTTTCATTAAATAAAGATGTTTCATCAAATAAAGAGTAGTGCCAGCAGTGCCGGAATTGCCAGCCATGACGGCGTTTAGTGGCGGCAAGCGCACGAATGTAATGATTATGGATATCCAGGCCGATATACCATTTGGCTGGGTACATATAGTGATTTCCTTATCAGTGATTAGTAATTAATGAAAGGCCATATTCATCGTGTTGTATAGCCTTTATACTACGTACTAATCGTTTATAAACTGCCTCATTAACATGGCGTGAGAAATTTCAGGTGAAGTTCATAAAGTATTTTTTGATCCTTGTCGTTTTTTGCATTTTATTGGGAACTGCCTCGATTTTTGGTTTGTACAAATATATCGAGCCACAGTTACCTGATGTCGCGACGTTAAAGGATGTCCGATTACAGACACCGATGCAGGTGTTCAGTGCTGATGGCGAACTCATCGCTCAATATGGCGAAAAACGCCGCATACCGCTTACCCTATCCGAAATGCCTCCGTTGTTGGTAAAAGCCTTTATTGCCACAGAGGATAGCCGTTTTTATGAACATCACGGTGTTGATCCGATAGGTATTATTCGTGCTGCCTCCATTATGATGACTTCGGGACACGCTTCTCAGGGAGCGAGTACCATCACACAGCAGCTTGCGAGAAACTTTTTTCTTACCCCGGAAAGGACTTTGATACGTAAGGCGAAAGAAGTATTTCTGGCGATTAGAATTGAGCAGATGTTAACCAAGGATGAAATTCTTGAGCTGTATCTCAACAAGATCCATCTCGGTTATCGTGCGTATGGTGTCGGCGCTGCCGCGCACGTTTATTTCGGCAAAAACGTGAATGAATTGACACTAAGTGAAATGGCGATGATTGCCGGATTGCCGAAAGCGCCTTCAACTTTAAACCCGCTGTATTCTTATGAGCGTGCGACCAACCGCCGTAATGTGGTGCTGGGTCGTATGCTGGAAGAGGGCTACATTACTCAGCGGCAGTATTATCAGGCCAGAAGTGAGAAATTAGTTGCCAGTTACCACACTCCGCAGATTGCGTTTTCTGCACCTTATCTGACTGAAATGGTCAGGCAGGATCTGATTAACCGTTATGGCGAAAGTGCGTATACGGATGGTTATAAGGTCTATACCACTGTGACACGTAAAATCCAGCTGGCTGCTGTCGATGCCGTTCGTACTAATGTGATTGACTATGATATGCGTCATGGTTATCGCGGTGCTCAGGAAGTGTTATGGAAGGGAAGTCAGCTTGCATGGAGCCAGTCTAAGATTACCGATAAGCTGAAAACCTTACCGAAATATGGCCCCCTGTTGCCTGCGGTTGTCATGAAATCTAATGCTACTCAGGCTGAAGTGATGCTGACAGATGGCAGCAAAGCTGAACTGACGATGGCAGGAGTCCGCTGGGCACGTCAGTTCAAAACTGACAGCCTGCAAGGGCCGGCACCACAAAGTGTGGATAGCGTAATCCGGGCTGGTGAGCAGATTTGGGTCAGAAAGGTCAATAACGTCTGGTGGCTGGCTCAATTACCGGAAGTGAATGCGGCGTTGATCTCCATTAACCCAATAAATGGTGCGGTAGAAGCGCTGGTTGGTGGTTTCAATTTTGAATTAAGTCAATTTAACCGCGTGACTCAATCATTGCGTCAGGTTGGCTCCAATATCAAGCCATTCCTGTATACCGCTGCGATGGATAAAGGGCTGACGCTGGCATCATTGCTGAACGATGCACCTATCAGCCGTTGGGATGCTGGTGCAGGTACGGACTGGCGCCCGAAAAACTCGCCTCCGACCTATGATGGCCCGGTTCGTTTGCGTCAGGGGCTGGGGCAGTCCAAGAACGTGGTGATGGTACGTGCTATGCGTGCGATGGGGGTCGATTATGCGGCTGACTATCTGAAACGCTTTGGCTTACCGGGAGAGAATGTTGTCCGTACAGAATCACTGGCGCTGGGTTCACCTTCTTTCACACCAATGCAGTTAGTACGCGGCTATGCAGTGATGGCGAACGGTGGCTATCTGGTTGATCCTTACTTCATTAACAAAATTGAAAATGATGCAGGAAAAGTTCTGTACGAAGCGAAGCCTAAGGTTGCCTGCCCACAATGTACTGATATTCCGGTGATCTACGGGGATACAACGCGCTCTATTGAGCTGTCTGAAGATTCGATTGAGAACGTAGCTCATTCCGATGTTTCCCAAAACCCCGTGTTACTACCACAGCCGGATCTGGAAAGTGTCGCGCCTAATCTGTACGTTGATGATCAGCAATATGCTCCGCATGTTATCAGTACACCGCTGGCATTTTTAATCCATGATGCCCTGAAAACCAACATCTTTGGTGAACCGGGCTGGATGGGAACGGGTTGGCGCGCCGCCCGCGATTTAAAGCGTCGTGATATCGGCGGTAAAACCGGGACAACCAATAGTTCGAAAGATGCATGGTTCTCTGGTTACGGGCCGGATATGGTGGCAACAGTCTGGATTGGTTTTGATGAGCACAGCAGAAGTCTGGGACGTACTCCGGCTCTGAAAGGAGAAGGCGGAGCGAAAACGGCTCAGCCAATCTGGGATTACTTCATGAAAATGGCATTAGAAGGAGTGCCTGAAAAACTGATGGAGGTTCCTCAAGGCATTGTGTCTGTCACGATTGATCGGGCTACGGGTAAGCTCTCTAGTGGTGGAAAAAACACCCGTGCAGAATATTTTATTGAGGGCACTCAACCGACAGAATATTCCGTACCAGAGGCGGGTACGACTGTCATCGAGAATGGTGAAAGCCAAGAACTGTTCTGATCAGTTTTAATTGCCTGTATTGCAGGTATTAAACCGAGATAAAAAGGCTCTGTCAGGAAACTGACGGAGCCTTTTATTATAGGTTATTTATCAATTTTTATAGCATAAGGGCTATTTATTCATTTTATCTTTCACAGCTTTTGCGAATGGTTTACCGCCATCTACAGCGGTGTAGTGAATATGAATATTGATATCTTTTAACCGCCACACAGGTACGAGCCCCGGATAATAAAATATGTTATCGATCACATCCTGATCAGGGAACTCCAGTGTCCAGGTGGAAATAGCGCCTGTACCTTCGAACGGCAGGTAACGGTCATCATCAAACATCAGGGTATATAGCCAATTTTCTTTCGCCACACTGCCATCATCCTCACTCAAGGAAGAGAGGGCGATTTGCTGTTGAGCGCGCAGATTATTAACCACATTTTTGCTGTTACCTGCTTTCCTGTTTGGATCATAGAGCCAATTAACTCCGTCCATATCCGGATGGGTTAAGGTAGAACTACTGGTTTGGGTCAGGATCGCACTAATCTCTGATGACAGGACAGAGCCAAGATTCAGAGTATCCAGAGAGATTGAAACGGAAATCCGTTTAATCTGACGCAGATAATGGCCGGGATAATTGTCATCAAACAGTTTTGGATTCAGGGTAAAGCTGATGGATTGTTTATTATCGATCTGTTTTCTTAACCCGCCGCTCGTTAGTAGTGAACTGAGGGAGACCGTTTTCTTAATATTCAAACGGCGCTCATTGCGCTGTAACCATGTGTTTTCCATTTGTAGCAGATCCAGTTGTAATGATTCCCCAGCCAGTAGCCCACGATAAGAGTCGTTCCACGCCGTGGTTTTAATAAAGCCCTGACGTTTGTAATCTCCGACTTCATAGCGCCAGCTACTTTCTGCCATCAGACACATGGATAACACTGCGTCATAAGCCGGAGCATACAGGGCAGCAAGACGCCCCATCAGCCATTGGTAGGTGGGAACGATCAAAAATCCGGTGGTCATAAATTCATACAGCTCGCGGGCTGTGGATTGCTGAGCCTGAGCTTCCTTCAGAGCAATCTGGGCACTCTTAATTAACAGATCCTGCTCTTTCAACTGCATCTCAATGATATTGATTTCACTTTGAGCCTGCTTGTATTCAATTTCCCAATCCTGACGGCGACGTTGGTAATCTGCACCGTCCTGCAACCTTTCGGCGGCGATATCTAATCCTTCCGCAGTGAGTTGTGCGATGATAGCCGCCGTGGTGACAGGGGCTGAATATTTAGCTCCTCCCATTGCCATACCAAAAATGTTGGGGACAACTTCCAGTGCGGCACCAGTAACGTAGAAAGGAGCGGCAGCCAGTTTGGCAACTTCTGACATGGTTTTCATGCTGATGGCGGAGACTTCCAAAGAAGAAAGGTTTTCTTCATACAGGTTGTGATAATGATCATATCTCTCCTGAGCCATTTTCTTGCTTTCTTCCAGTGTTGCCTTACCCATTTGGGCCATCTGGACAGCCTCTTGTTGCAGTTCAATGGCAAATTCAGACAACCTAATCAATTGTGATTGTTCCAGTACCTCTTGCTCTGCATTGACTTCGCTTTCTGTCGCCTGAAGTAATCGGTGCCCCATCTCAGTTAGTTGTTTCACGGCATCACTGGCGCGTTTTAACATGATTGGGAAGCGATATGGCGGAATTTGCTGCTGCATGTTGCTGAGGGTGCTGGTGGCATACCCTGTATTTCTCTGCGCTAAATTATTTGGATTGGCAGCACTGGCATAAAGTGACAACGATGATGCTTTGCCATCAATTGTCAGGCCATGACGCAGGTTATACAGCCTATTTTTCAGTGTTTGCTGGAGTTCGATGAGTTGGGTATTGAAAGGAGATATAAATAAGCTATCAATAGCCCGCACATTCGGTTTAAAGCTCGTTTTTATCTTGTCCAGAGTGACAGGATGCCAGCGCGTTGCATCTATGCCTTCCGGTAATGTCCCGAGCAATTGCTGCGCCTGTTGGTAAAGTAAACCGGCCTCGTTGAGGCTGTCTCTGGTCAGTTGCCGATAAAGGTAATCCCCCTCCTGCATCCAAAGTTTTATGAGGTAATGGAATAGGGATTTCTGGTAATAGACAGGCTGGCTGTAAGCGACTGTATCCGGATCGATCTCGTTGAATGATGATGGAAGATTACTGCCACTTTCAATAATTGGGCGAGAATTCCACATCCGAATGCCGCCATAAGGGTCAAACAGATAGTTGATAAACCAGCGCCGCGAATCGTAGAAACGTTGTTCGTCACCGAGCCGGGCTGAAACCAGATAAGGAAGATGGAAGAACAGTTCCCAGAAATATTGCCCATTAGCCCCGTTAAAATCGACTTTGGTTAGTGATGATTTGTCATCTAAGGCGGGTTCGGGTAATGATTGGGAGTCCCATGCCAGAACTCGTTCTATAGATTGAGTAGCCCTTGCAACCAGCTGCTTGCCAAATAGTGTGTTTAATCTGATGGCGGTGGAATTGAATCCTAATGTTTTGATATCGAGATATTGTGCCTGTTGTTTGCTTCGCTGCAATGTGATGGAGGGAATTTTGTCGCTTTCCCCGATAGTGACCTCGTATACATTCTCGACAAATCTTGAGGTGTCTGCTGGATTATTTTGATCCAACATAAAAATTGAACCTAATATAAAATAATATTTTTTAGTGTCTGGCTGAAGAGAAAATGGTATTTCTCCCGTTGATGCCTGGCCATTAAGATATACTTCTTGGCCAAATAGTGATTTTTCTTGTGGATAAGTTCCCATAACAAAAAAAGATTTTGCAAACTTTTCATTTTTAGTCTGGTATTGCTTACTGGCGATAGAAGTATTGTTTCCCTCAATTGAGATTGAGAGTTTCTTGTCATTTTTAGCATCCCATTGAATACTTTGTTGGAATACTTTTCCGCTAACCCATGAAAGATCACAACTTTTAATAATTTTATTTTCTTTCCACTCATTGGGTAATAACTGGAAAAGTTTTGTTTCGCCATAACTTATAGTGAATACTTCTGTTGGGGTGTTTTGCCCTTTCCATTGAAAATTAAAGGTCTTAAGACCTGTGTCACTGGCCGGTATTTGAGCTTCAATATGAATGTCATCAGTATTGATTACCCATTGGAGTTCTTTGGTAGGGAGTTTATTGGAATTAACTGACGCAGCCTGATTATTAGTGTCAAACTTGATTAGCGAGTTCTTACCCATTAATAGAAGTTTGGTTTTCGTTGGATCTAATCTGACATCTAAAGTCAGTATTGGAGATCTGAATGGCTTAAGATTAAAGAAGTTATGTTTGGTTTTTGCCTCAATTTCTTTAACAGTTACAAATTTCTCTGTACCAGCATAATGATGTTGTAAGGTATCAGGATTGTTAAACAGTTTATACCACGTTTCGACAATCTTCCTTTCACCATCGAGCGTCTTTTTATCTACTAATAATAAATCTCGTAGCTCCAGATAATAATCTTTGTTTTTTACCCATGTGCTGCTGTCTTTTTCTTTGGTGTCGTATAACAGAACTCCCATCCAGGGATCTTCTTCACGTTGTACGTCTACCATTGCAATCAGCGCAGGTTTGTATTTTTCATCTTTTAGGTAATAGTTTTCATTATCAGGGATCCGCTTACCGTCTTTAGTTGGATATTCACCGTTAGCATCGGTGCCATCCAGACGGAATAATTCGTTGGGCGCACTCCATTCCCCATTGCTTTGCTTGAAAGTAAATTTTACGTTGATAGCACGGTAATCTGTGGGTTTTTGATCAGCTCCCATGAGAGGTGTGGCTTCACGTTCAACCCATATAGCATATTGGCGACCAGAAATCACAATGGGCCGGATTGCCAGTAAGGTGCCTGATAAAGACAGAGTGATTTTTTCCCATTCACTCCATGCCAGTGGGCTAATGATGTTATTGCTGTCACGTAAACTGATATCAAGCGTTCGCCAGTAATACTCCACTGGTTCAGAATTGTTTTTGCCAATAAAGTGATAGCGGTCACTCGTGGGATCTGTGCCATCAATATAGCCGCTGATGAGTTGAAGATTACTGATCCGTTCAAATTCGGTGAGATAACGCAGAATAGCTGTTTGCAGCATATCGTTATTTAAACGGGACTGGCCCAAATCATTTTCTAAGTCATTAAATGCCTTTGTTTTACGTAACCTGCGTGTCGGGTCAATAAAGTTTTCCGGGAAGTTTCTTTGCCGTTGCCAGACCTGCCAGTGGCTATATTGACTCAGATAGCGATTCCAGTATTCAATTCTTTCATCAGTGATGGGAATGGCATCATAGCCCATTTCCAGATGAGAAAAGAGGCGGAATAAATAGCGTTGCAAACTGGCGATGGCGAAAGCTACCCGGCTGGTATCAACTTCTGCGGCAACTTGTATATCAGTCAGAAAATAGTTTGAAAGGTCTTCAATGGTGACGATATCTGATAATGAATCATCAGAAGGTGCCCAGCGCTGTAAGAGATAATCTACCAGTGCATTACGCCAGAGTTCATTGAGTAAGCCTTCGGGCTGGGATTGATCTTCGGGGTTAATAGCGGCAAATAAAGCACTACTGACCTGATGCCAGTGATCATAACCGGATGCGGTGCTCAGTTTAGCCACATCTAATAGCGGCTGAACTGACATTTCGCTTTTCTCTGCTAAGGCTTTCAGTCGCATGACGTTACTGATGCCGACAATATTTTGTGCCACTTTCGGCGTAAAGTATTGTGTTACCCGAAGGATTTCTTTATCTGACCAGCCTATCAATTCAGCCAGATTAGCGGCCGCCTGTTCTACGCTCCAGACGTCTGTGGCAGGTGAGTTCTGACCGATTTGGTTGGCCTGACGCAGATAATAAATAACATCGTCTTCTGTTTTATTCTCAGGTAATAAATTCAGCCAGTCGCTATAGCGGCTCAGGCGATGAAGGAAGGTCAGATCAAGAGCGCGGAGTTTGCCATCTTTTTGCAGTTTGAACCAATCCGGATGGTCAATCAGGGTTTCTATGCTTTTTTCTGTTAGTTTGAATATATTACAAATCGTGGAGTAACGGCTGAGATCGTACCAGGCAGCAACAGCTTTATCTTTGTGTTGTTGATCACCTAAATTGCGGGACAATGCTATGGTATTACGCAGAAAATCAGCTTGTTTGTTGTTTGTCCAGCGTAATAGCGGTAGGGAAAGCGTATTATCGATGTCAAATACATGATTAACGGCGTTAATAATCAGATCTTGCTGAGCAACAAACGCATTGATAAGTAATGTAACCAGATTTTGTGTCCAGATATTCCCTTGTTGTTTCCATGCGGCTTCCTGAGCCAGATCTTTGAGTATTTTATTCACTTCATTGAACAGTGCTTTTTCACCACCATCATTGGTTGAAATAACACTGTCCAGAACAATACCGAATTGTGTATCCACCAGTTTGGCGAGCGCTGTCATCCAAATGACGGATGTGTTTTTCGTCTGAAAACCCTGCATGGCAGAAGCGATTTTATCTTCACTCAGTAAGGCATCGTTTGCACTGGGAATAACGGATTTTATTTTTTTAATCCAATCAATATTTTCAATATCAGCAGAAGTATTACTGCCGGCCTGATAAGGCATCAGTAATAGGTTAAGGGACAAGGGGGATAGATTATGTTGCTTAATCCATTGCGTGGCATTCATGACAGCGATAAGTACATCGAGAATATCAATGGCTTTAGCGTCCTTAGCTAATACCGGAATACCTGCCAGTTGTTGCAGATAGTTTGGATTATCGCGGTTCAATAACAACAATAGCCCTAAACTTTCTTTCACCGACATGCGTAGCATGCGAGGTACGGCAACCAGACGGTACAGGGCGGAAACCACATCCAGCGAACGTTTGGGTTTACTCAGGTTCTGTGCCTGCATAACGAAAGAAAGCAATATCTGGCAGGTTGCATCATCAATATTCAATCCCCGGCATAACTGATTGACAGTTAATGCATCAATGCCTTCGGTCGCGGCGGGATCAAATTCTTTATCATCCAGAACCAGCACAAATGAAGAAGATGCCTGTTGTGACAATCCCGGAGCATTGAAAAGCTGATCAAAGAAAGAGAGTTTGTTCTCAAGAGAGTAGGGGGTTACTTGGCCGATAAAAGCGGCAAATTGCTCTGCACTGACGTTATATTCCTGCTGAAAATGCAGAAATACCCCCAATGTGCGCAGAGTTGCTTCTGTTATTAAAAACTCAGTCTGTTTTTCTGCTTTATTTGCTGTTACCAACAATAGATCTAACTCTTCATAGCTGAGTTTTAATGCCTTCTGGATATGAAGGAAACGCTGGATACGGTCAAAGTTATCGTTGCTGGCTCCTTTAATCCGGATAACATTTTTTGCCGTGTCTTTATCTTTTGTTTTTTCCAGATAGAGAGCGGGAGCTTTACCTGCGTTGATGTAGGAAGCGGCATAGTTGGCACCGGAAGGAAATTGTTTATCCGCATTACCCGGTTTAGTGACGTTACCGGAGTAGGTGACGATACTATGAGTCTTGGTTTCTTCGGCGATTCCGTTAACCGCAAACAACGATTCCGCTTCCTGAGAAGTCAGTCCGGTTTGTTGAGTGAATACGGTAAGACGCTCCAGAGATCCTGCGGCTTTGGCTGTATCTCCTTTTAGGCCGTAATATTTTTCGAAGAAATCTTTTTGGCTGCTTTGCGATGTTTCCAGTAATAGCGCCTGAAGTTTCGGTGCCAGTGTGCTGCTTATCATCATGGCTGTTTGCAGCGAGTCAGCACTCAGATTGTCATCAATAAAATTGGGATACTTGCTGTCTGCCCGTTGAATCAAATCCAGTAATGGGATCTCTTTTTTTGCCAATACGGTTGTAGTTTGCTTTAGCGGAAAATGGAATGGTAACGAAAGTGGGTAATACATATCAGCCAGAGAATGCGTCAAGGGCTGATTATTATTGATATGATTTTTGACTTTTTCAGCCAGAGCTTCAATGACGAGTGGTAACAGGCTGCTGGTCTGATTGAGGTTAGTGCTATCAAGCAATAATTTTTCGATATCAGCCCGCCGTTGGCTGAGAAAACGGGCACTCTCTTTGTCTGCATCTTTTTCAAACATCTGAATCTGTTGGTACAGCTCAACCAGATAGGCTAACGGCCCGTCATTGGCTTCGGGTAAACCCGGAAAACAATAAAGATCCTGATTATCGTTAAAGAGTGTCTTATAACTAATCTGTGAATTTATATTATTTGCCATACATGATTACCTTTGAAATAGAAATTCGATTAAAAGAAAACGGCACTTCTATTCTTCGTAACACCTTTTTCATAACATTAAGTTATGTTTCTGGCGCTATTGAAACGGTTACACTATGGCCTGTTATTGTGAGCTATCCAGCCTAAAATATATTTCGGATCTGATCGTTTATTAAAAAGTTATTTTATTTCAATGGGGTTTTAACGGGTTGAGTTTATTGAATGAATCATAAAGGGATTATCAGGAAAATATTGCAATTGCGGGTATTAATTTTTAAATAATAATAATTATGTTTATTTGTTATTTTTAATAAAGTAAATGCTTTTGTGTATGCTCAGTATAGTGAAAAAATGGGTATTAAAGATGGTTGTCTCAAATACCCCCTTTTTCATAAAGTTATATTATTAATTTCTATTATTCAGATAAGCAATCAGCGCTGCTGTAAGCGTGGTCTTAACATGTTTCATTCAGGTATCGCTGTGCAAAAAATAAAGCGCTGACATTTCTGGCTTCGTTGAAATCGGGATGTTCCAGTAGTGACATCATGTCAGCTATAGGCCAGCGGATCTGTACCAGTGGTTCCGGTTCATCTCCTTCCAGATCTTCGGGGTATAAATCCTGTGCAATCACGATGTTCATTTTGCTGGAAAAATAAGAAGGCGCCATCGTCAATTTTGTCAACAACTCCAGTTTTCTGGCACCTAATCCCACCTCTTCCTTTAATTCACGATTAGCCGCTTCAAGAATACTCTCCCCTGCATCAATCGCGCCTTTAGGAAAACCCAATTCATATTGTTCAATACCTACGGCGTACTCACGAATCAGAAGTAAGTCATCACCAATGACCGGAATAATGAGCACCGCTTCATGATTGGCTGGTTTCATTCGTTCATAAATACGTCTGGCACCATTACTGAATTCAAGATCAACGGACTGGATGTTGAATAAACGAGAATGGGCAATATCACTTATATTCAATATTTTAGGCTTTTTCAGTTCAATCATGCTTGCCCCTGATGGTTGTTGCGTATTTAAACTTTGCTTTAATATGGCTGATTATGTTAGTAAATGATAGCGATTATCGCTTGTATGTATTTTTGTTATGGTCCTACTTTGCAGAAAATGCTGTTTTTTGTGAATTGGTGTGAGAAAATTTATATAACATGTTGTAAATAAAATTAAAAATAGAAGTCGAGAATAGGAATAACCTGATTCTGTGGGTTTCTTTCGATTGTTATTTTGTTAGTTTCTTACAGCTGTCATGGGCGTGGAGAACAAATGAGCTCACTGGTCATTATATTGGCTATTTTTCTTATTAGCCTGACTATAATGGCTTCCTTTCTGACTTTCAGATGGAGGCGGTCTGATAACGCGCGTTATATGTCATTGAAGACTAACACAGTCAGTCGTAAGTTGAGTGCAGTCGAATTTCAAGTTATTGAATCTTATTTGAAAAATATCCTACCTCAGACGAAATTAGACAGAAGCTACGTATCTGGCTATCCGGTATTTCCCATCAGGGATAATAACGTTTATACCATTAACCATACTATCAGCCGTTTTTCTGCTGTTTCCGGGGAAACGCAGCACTGGCGTTACTATCTCGATGAAACAGAAATCTATTTTCCAGCCTTACTTGAACCTTTCGTTAATCAGCGAAATACAATCGATATTGTTGAAACATCTTCAATTCCGCTGGTCATTGCGGTAAATGGTCACAGTCTGACAGACTATCAGCAAGACCTGCTGGTGACACCGAGTATCAAAAAAGCAGAGCACGCTTCAATTCAGAAAAACGGTAATTCGAATGCCAATCTGTTGTACCTGCGTAAAGAAACCCGGGAAGAGTATCGCCTGCGCCACTCAACAGGTATTCAGGAAAGTGTGCTGATGTGTGCTGGCTTATCGTTGTGGTTTCTGGCTCTTTTTGTTCCTTCGCCATTATTGCCGTGGCTGATGTTGATTTCTGTGCTGTTTATTCTTGCCAGTTTCTGGCCGTTTTTCAGGTTACCCTCTGCACGTAATTATTTGAATATAAGCTGTTTCAGCGGAATATTGAAACGCTGGGGGGTATTTAGTGAATTTGAGCAGGAAAACAAAAAGAACATCTCTCTTGGAGGCGTTGATCTCATTTATCCTGTTCATTGGGAGCCGTATGTTGCGCATGAACTTGATAAAAATACTGATGTAGAAATGTACTCCAATGGCCATGTTGTCCGTCAGGGGCAGCATCTTTCATTGCATGAGGAGGAAAGGCTCTACCCTTCTCAGCGCTACCAGAAGAATCAGATGCTGGTGGTATTTTCTGTCTTAGCCATGCTTGTATTGTATTTTTATCAGCCGGTTAGTCTATCAATGCGATTAAGTTTCGCGTGGCTGCATGGTAATAACACCACCGTCATTACTGATGCCGGTGAGTTATCAAATATGCCACTGCGGGAAGGGGATGTGCTGAGGGTTAAAGGTACGGGAATGTGTTACATGCCACCAAAATCAGGGACACTTTCTTCCCCGGATGATTTTTCTTTTTTACCGTTTGATTGCTTTGGTATCTATTGGAACAATGGCAGTTCACTACCCATTCCGGAATCGGAGATTATTAATAAAGCTTCGGCGTTACTGACAACAGTGAATGAGCAATTGCGTCCTATGGAGCATGCCCGGAAATATAATCCCGGCCTGAATGAAGTGATTGCTAAGTCGGGAATGATATTACTCGACAATTTTCCTCAGATTATTCTGAAGACGAATGCGCTTTGCTTCAAGGAAGGCGATTGTAACCGGCTGAAAAATGCACTCGTCAATTTAAGTAATGCCAAAAGTTGGGATGATCTCCTAAGTCAGGCTGAAAAAGGGAAACTGAATGGAACTAAGGTTCTACTACGTTCTGTCAGTGCGGATGCATTAGGAAAGTTAGTTGATTCCACTGCAGCTTCATTTGTCCAGCGGGAAACGGATAGATACAGTATTCTCCTGAACAGTCCTCCACCGGGGGGAGTTTTATTGATTAGTGATGAAAATCGTCCATTAGTTGAATATCCTATTTCATCGTTTTCTACTTATGATTCCAATGCATTGCAGCAATGGCATGATTTATTACAGCAGGCGGGAATGTTGATGCATATGCCATTTGAAACGAAAGGTATCGTAACGGAGTTATCGGAAGATGCAAATGGCACCCGCCATATAACGCTGCACAGTGAGCCTGATTCTATAACACTGATTCGTTATTTGGGTAGCTGCCTTTTTCTGGCGGTAATTATGGCGACGCTGATAGTCAATGGAATACTGGTTATCCAGAAAAAACAAAAAAACAGGCAGCGTTTTCTGCGGATAAAACAGCACTACGATAGTTGTTTCAATATGAAACAACCACCAATGAGTTAGCGATAATCCGGTGGGCTATGCTACCCTGAACCTGTTTTTTGTCATCTCCGATCAGGTATTGTTATTACACATTACCCGTTAATATTGAAACAGAACAATCAGAGAGAACCATCATGCCTAATTCAGACAACGATCAAGCTGTTCGCCTTGATAAGTGGCTGTGGGCAGCCCGTTTTTACAAAACCCGTTCCACTGCGCGTGACATGATTGATGGAGGAAAAGTCCATTATAATGGTCAGCGTGGAAAGCCGAGTAAACTGGTTGAGTTGAATGCTGTCATTAAACTGCGTCAGGGTAGTGATGAGAGAACTGTCACCGTTCTGGCCCTAAGTAGCCAAAGGCGTGGTGCTACAGAAGCCCAGCAGCTTTATCAGGAAACGGAAGAAAGCATTATTAAACGGGAAAAAATGGCGTTAGCCCGTAAAATGAATGCACTAACGATGCCACATCCTGATCGTCGCCCGGATAAGAAAGAGCGGCGTACACTGATTAAGTTCAAGAATACAAAATTAAATGAGTCGGGACATTCCTAACTAAATTCGAGTTGCTTCGTGCTGCCAGCAGAGCGGCGGCTCGAACGATAAAGGGAATAACCGCCTCAGTGAAATGAGAGAGATTTATGATCAAGCATGACCAATTACACCGCTTTTTATTTGAAAGTCATTCTGTCAGGGGTGAACTTGTTACCGTCAGTGAGACTTACCAGCGGATGTTGGAAAATCACGATTTTCCTCAACCTGTACAGCAGTTGCTGGGTGAATTGTTGGTCGCAACCAGCCTGTTGACCGCAACCCTGAAATTCAACGGAGATATTACCGTACAAATTCAGGGCGACGGGCCGGTTAAGCTGGCGGTTATCAATGGTAATAACCAGCAACAAATGCGTGGTACTGCCCGTATTGATGGTGATATCAGTGCTGAGAGCAGCCTGCGTGATATGGTTGGTAATGGTTATATGGTCATTACAGTTACGCCAACAGAAGGTGAACGCTATCAGGGTGTTGTTGCGCTGGAAGGAGAGACACTGGCGGAATGTCTGGATGCGTACTTCAGGCAGTCAGAACAGTTACCAACCAGATTGTTTATCCGCACCGGTGTGCAGGATGGCAAAATGGCGGCGGGTGGCATGTTATTGCAGAACTTGCCGAGCGCGCAAACTGGTGATGTTGATATGCTTGACCATCTGGTTCAGCTCACGACAACCATCAAAGGTGAAGAGCTGTTTACACTGGATATCAAAGAAATTCTGTATCGTCTTTACCATGAAGAAGATGTCACCCTGTATGAACCTCAGCAAGTTGAATTCCGTTGTGGCTGTTCTCATCAACGCTGTGCCGATACTCTGGCAACTTTACCAGAAGAGGATCTGCAAGATATTCTGCATAAAGATGGCAAAATTGACATGGAATGTGAGTTCTGTGGAATGCATTATATTTTCGATGAAAAAGCGATTAATAAAATAAAAGAAGTGAAGTAATAATAATTATATTGATTGTATTTATGTATTGATTTTGGAGGGCGTATTTATACGCCCTTTTTATTATTAAAAACTTTTTGTTTCGTGTTCTGTGTCTCATATAACACTAAAAAAAATAATAAGATTTCAATTTTTTGATAACAATCGCGGTTAATTAGTCATAATTATTTATTATTTCCGGCTGAGACAGAGATTAAATCTAACTGATCAGGAGCAATAAATGAGCGTTACAGGCGTTACTGCGCAGGAGCTTGCGGTTTATGGTATTCGTGATATCAGCGAAGTTATCTATAACCCAGGCTATGAATTGTTATTTTCTGAAGAAACTAAATCCTCTTTACAGGGATATGAGAAAGGAACATTGACCAACCTTGGCGCTGTCGCAGTAGATACTGGGATTTTTACAGGGCGTTCTCCTAAAGATAAATACATTGTACGTGATGAAGTGACTCGCGATACAGTGTGGTGGGCAGATCAGGGAAAAGGTAAGAACGATAATAAACCTCTCAGTCAGGAAACCTGGTCTCATCTTAAGGGGTTAGTTACTCAGCAGCTTTCAGGCAAACGTTTGTTTGTGGTCGATGCGTTCTGTGGGGCGAATGCGGATACTCGCCTGAAAGTGCGTTTCATCACGGAAGTGGCGTGGCAGGCTCATTTTGTCAAAAACATGTTTATTCGCCCTTCGGATGAAGAGCTGATCGATTTCACGCCGGACTTCATTGTGATGAACGGTGCTAAGTGCACGAATCCACAATGGAAAGAGCAGGGCCTGAACTCTGAAAACTTTGTTGCTTTTAACCTGACAGAAAGAATGCAACTGATCGGTGGTACTTGGTATGGCGGTGAAATGAAAAAGGGCATGTTCTCAATGATGAACTACCTGCTGCCACTGAAAGGTATTGCTTCCATGCATTGCTCCGCTAACGTGGGTGAGCAGGGTGATGTCGCTGTTTTCTTTGGTCTTTCCGGTACAGGAAAAACCACGCTTTCCACTGATCCGAAACGTAAACTGATCGGTGATGATGAGCATGGCTGGGATGACGACGGCGTGTTTAACTTTGAAGGTGGTTGTTATGCAAAAACCATCAATCTGTCGAAAGAAGCCGAACCGGATATTTATCACGCTATTCGCCGTGATGCCCTGCTGGAAAACGTCACCGTGCTGGCAGATGGCTCGGTTGATTTTAACGATGGTTCTAAAACAGAAAATACCCGTGTTTCCTATCCTATCTACCATATTGAAAATATCGTTAAGCCGGTATCAAAAGCCGGACACGCAACAAAAGTTATTTTCCTGACGGCTGATGCTTTCGGTGTATTACCTCCGGTTTCCCGCCTGACGCCAGAACAGACTCAGTATCACTTCCTGTCTGGTTTTACCGCTAAACTTGCCGGAACAGAGCGTGGCGTAACTGAACCAACGCCGACTTTCTCCGCGTGTTTTGGTGCGGCATTCCTGTCGTTACATCCGACACAGTATGCTGAAGTGCTGGTTAAGCGTATGCAGGCATCCGGTGCAAAAGCCTATTTGGTTAACACTGGCTGGAACGGCACTGGCAAACGAATCTCTATCAAAGATACCCGCGCGATTATTGATGCAATCTTAAATGGCGATATTGAAGATGCAGATACCGTCGAATTGCCGATTTTTGACCTGACTGTCCCAACGACATTGCCGGGTGTTGATAGCGGTATTCTTGATCCACGCAATACTTATGCAGATAAATCGGAGTGGGATGTTAAAGCCAAAGATCTGGCTGAACGTTTCATTAATAACTTCGACAAATACACTGATACCGCCGCTGGTGCTGCATTGGTAAAAGCTGGGCCGAAGTTGTAAGAGTTTCAGACTACCTGCATTAAATAAAGTGGGAGAACGATCCCACTTCAGGTTGTTAACAAACCCCGTTGAAAAACTAGCGGGGTTTATTACTATGACGTTTCTTACTTTTTGGAAGAGTGATCAATTAGGCGGCAGATCAAACAATAAGATTTCACTCTGTTGATTTGCCGTTATCTGAATGTCGGATTCATCCCTGATGGCGATACCGTCGCTAATCCCTGCTTTTACACCGTTGACATCGATTTCGCCGCGAACCACTTGAAGCCAGACCTTTCGCGGTTTTTCTATATGATATTCGTACCTTTCACTACTTTTCAATGTATGACGCCATAACGTCATATCTTGAAATATCTTTAATGAACCATCACGGGCATCAGGTGAAAGTATGAGCTGGTGATTTTTTTCCGACTCAAAGCGGCGTTGTTCATAGCGGGGTGTCAGATTATTTTCTGCTGGCATAATCCAGATTTGGTATAAGTGAAGAGGATTATCCTGATGTGGATTATATTCTGAGTGGCGAATACCAGTACCCGCGCTCATTATCTGAAACTCGCCTGCTGATATTTGTCCCAGATTTCCCATATTATCCTGATGTTCTACTGTACCGGACAGAACATAAGTCAGAATTTCCATATCACGATGAGGATGCATGCCAAATCCTTGACCACCATCAATCAGGTCTTCATTGATGACTCTTAGGGCAGAGAAGCCCATGAAGTTGGCATCATAATAATGTGCAAATGAAAAAGTGTGCCAGCTATCCAGCCAGCCATGATTAGCGTGGCCTCGTTCTGAAGCCTTACGTAGGTAAATCATATTCAAAATCCCTCAACATTTTTTCATAGTCTAGTTGATGGAATTAAATATGAAATATTAGAAATTTAATGTTAAGAATCAAAAATTTTGAATAATAAAAAGAGGATATTAAGCATAAAAAAAAGCCAACATTAAGTTGCTGGCTATAAAGTAAACACTGGAAGCAATGTGAGCAATGTCGTACTTTCACATGACCCTGAAGGTGGTGCACTGAAAGTGTTAATAATGATAATCGTTCTCAATATCATTTGTAAAGTGTTTTTTTGACCAAAATTAGATCCTGATCAGCTTTCTGGTCAGAACATTGACGAATTCAGTTAAGAAAACGGCAGAATAGAATAAGGGAACATAGAGTAGCCCGATAGCAATTGTTTCCTTTTTATTTACTAAGTTATAAATATTTAAAGTCTGTTTCGAGTGGCAACCCGAATATTATCAGATATGCTGTCAAACTGACCTTATTGTTTAATAATTTTTATCTATTTCTGTGTTGTGTTTAGGTCATTCAAATGACAAAAGGAAGATAAATGCTGCCTAAACTGCCCCCATCCATTGACCGTTTTATCGGCAATTTGGCTTTAATCCCTGATGAAATTGGTGAATCTCCTTGTTGTGTTTACAGCTTCATTCGCGGGAATGATCGGTTTTTTCTCAAATACTCGCCTTCTGTTTATGCCAGTACGACTTATAGTGTCATGCGGGAAGCCTCAGTATTGGATTGGCTGGCTGATCGTCTGAATGTCGCGGAAGTTGTCTGTGTGGCAGAAAATTCAGGAGGTGAATTTATGATCTCCCGCGCTGTTCCCGGTAAGCCATTATACGAACGGCTCAATGCTCGGCAGCCGGTACTGGAACTGTTTCACGAAGCTGTTCGTCAGATGCAGTCTGTGCCTATTGTTGATTGTCCGTTTGATTCTGGCGCGGGGTTTCGTCTCAATGAGCTTGAGTATTTTCTGAATCACGGTTTGTGTGCTGAGCAATATGATCTTGAACAGTGGCCGGGAATAACGACTCCACAGAGTTTGCTGAAGCATCTGCATGCTACTTTACCCAGTGAGGAGCGAGTGTTTTCCCACGGTGATCTCTGTGACAGCAATATCTTCGTTGATGAACATGACGATCTGTACTTTATTGATCTTGGGCGGGGAGGTGTGGCTGATCGCTGGCTGGATATCGCATTTGTGCACCGTAACTTGCGTGAAGAGATTTCAGTGGATATAGCAGCGGAGTTTCTTAATACGCTTGGCGACGTTGATAACGCAGCCAAGCGTGAATTCTTCGAGCAGTTAGACGAGCTGTTTTAACCCGGAACCAGTTCACTTACGTAGGGTTGTCGTGAGTGCCCTGCCGTTTCTCCCAATTCCATTTGGTAGAGATGCTGTATGCTGATATCGGAAAACTGATAGAGCGTTGGTTGGTAACCCCGTAGCCAGAGCAAAAACCACCCTTCTTGGGGATCAGGGCACAGTCCGGCAAAGCGGAATCCGCCTCTTTGCAATTGTGAATAGAACTGTAGTGCTTCTTCACTAGCCGGAAGTTTCAGATAGATTAACTGATTAGCCGGGTAATCTATGATCTCAGATAAAAAGTCTGTATCAGCTTCATACAATGTGATTTCCAGACGTCGCCCTTTTATCTGGGAAGTCGCATATGCACCGGAAGTAAAAGGAGTACAGCCTTTTTGTTGTTGATCAGGTGATGACTCACCAACATATTGGCTTATCTGGTTGGCCCAGTTCTGCCAGGATTGCGGCCAATTCAGTTTAGGCAATGGAAACGATTTCAGTGGCAAAATACCCTGAACAATGCTTTCAGGCTCCGGTAACCCGAAGGGAGAATCGACATAATCTAGCATCAGCGCGGTTGAATAAAAGCCCAGATTCTGGGCTAAATACTGACTTTTCATATGCGAACAAACTTGTTTTATCGTCAGCAAACGATATTGCTGTTCTTTCGCATAGTGGCATAAATAATTCCCCAAAGAGGTAGCAATACCTTTGCCCTGAAATTCTGGGTACACCACAACCAGCGCCAGCTCTGCCTGAGCCTGCTGAACCGCATCCTTGACAAGTGATGCATGGCCAATCAGCCGCCCCTGAGAAAAAGCCAGAGCGGAATACCATTTTCCTGTAGTCTGATAATCCTCTATCAATTTGGGTAGATAGATATCAGGATAGACATACGAATCACCGTAAATATCACGGAATAATTTGCTGATATGTTTACTGTCACCCGATTGGTAGCTGCGGATCTGAATAGCAGAATCCAAAATAGCTGAAGGAAAAGTCGTCATAAATTTTATCCTTCAATTATAACTACGCAGATCCACAACCCGCTGTAATTTGCCTGAACGCGGGTGGGTATACATTGCATCAATATTGGTTTGAACGATCTCCAGCATATTTTGCCGGAAATGTGCTGTGTTCAGACCCGGAAATGCCAGTAGCATATTATGGCGTATTTTCTCGATATTAACGGGTTCAGGGCTGGCCACCAATAATCTGATTTTGTCTTCCGACTCTTCCTGAGATAGTACCAATTGCCAGGCGAGTAGTTCGGTTTGCGGTGACAACTGGGTTGCTAAGTCGTCAGGGAATAAGGAAAGATCACCCACTCTGATCCGGTAGCCCTGATTGGCACGCCCCTGAAGTGCAAACTTGCGATGGGGATGCTCAGGTTCACACCAGCAGGCCAGATCGCCGGTAGGATAGCGGAGTACCGGCATTAGTTGCCGTTGTAGGTTGGTGACCACCAGCATTCCCCGGTGCCCCGGTTCCGTGATGGGTTCATGAGTAACCTCATCAATAATTTCAATAATAGTCTCTTCACTGAAAACCCGATGTTCTCCCGGCCCACATTCGGGATCAGCAAAGCCGATTAACCCGCCGTCAACACTGGCACAGCCTACAGAGCCAAAACGAGCCTGCGGGAAAACCTGACGCATTGCTGCAATTTGCCCTTCAAACAGGCTCTCGCCACCGAACAGAATGGTTTCTACCATTGGCAGAGTCTGCCCGTTTTCTTTCAGATATTGAGCAAAGCGGATGAGCTGGACGGGAACGCCCGCCAGCACATTGATATTGTGATGCTGAATGTTGTGAGCCAGCAAATTGTCATCGACTTTACAAGTGAAAGGAAACTCCACAATAGGTAATGATGAGTTAGACAAAGCACCATGAATAAACAGTAAACTGGTATAAAGATCGCCCGCAAAAAACAAATTGGCGACGCGATCTCCCGGCTGGAGCTGACGAGCAACAGCTTTGCCAAAAGACTGGATAAATGCTTTCCACTCTTGCTGGCTGAAAACCGACAGCCGGCCATCACTGGTTGAGCCGCCCGTTTTAAACACATGCCCGCCTTCCAGTGGGGCGGTAAGCACCGGCCACGTTTGTAAATTTTCTGAGCCGACCCAGTAATTACCGGGTTCGACTAAGGGTAAATCTTGTAGCGTCCAGTTATCAGGAACGGACTTGTAGAGCTCCCGATAATAAACAGAATGTTTACGTACATGATTGAACAGATCAATTAACGCTATGCTTTTCATGATATTCGCTTCACTTAATCAGAATTTACGTAAGTCAATGAACAACGGTGCTTTTCCGCTATGAGCATTTCGACGAAACTCTGATACTGGGCAAAATGTAACATCCAGATTCAACATTCCACCGTCGACAACTTCCCTAATTTTTGAATTCTGCTCCAGATCCAATAAATATTGGCGGACTGTGGCAACATCAGGATTTTCAATCAATAACTGGATACCACCGATACCTTCTTCGTTGTGATTGATTATCCATTGAACAGGTGTTTCCAGCTGTTCTGACAATTCAGCCAGATTGATAAAAATACTGCCGACACGTAGTAAAGCACCATTACGTCCAACAAGTCGGAAACGAGGCGTAATTAGGCCGCAGGAACAAGGTTCATTGATCCAGTGCCCGAGATCGCCTAAATCATAGCGCTGGACGGATTGCGCCTCGCGGTGGCGAGAGGTAAATATCAGACGACCGGTTTCCCCTTCTGCTACGGGGTTATCATCATGAATATTCAGGATCTCCAGCCATTGGGTATCAGCCATTAAATGGAAAACGCCATCTTCGCTGGCTGTACATCCGTGGCCTAATGGGCCTGCATCTACTGAACCGTAGGTTGCTGAACGTATCAGGTTGATGCCGAATTCATTCAGAAAATTCCGCTGACCAACATTCAGGTGCTCACCTCCCAAAAACAGTTTACGAACTCCGCCATACTGGCGCAGTTTGTCGGCTTCACTCAGGAATAATCGGTGTATCGTGCTTGGCATACCGACCAGAGTATTAATGCGTTCCTGTATGATTAAGTCCGCTATTTCGCTGAAATCACTGTCAGTGGGGCCGCCCATCGGATATTGAGCGACATCCAGCTTATCCAGGATCGTGAAGAAACTCATCATGCCGCCATATAGCTTTCCGCCGTACAGCAGGTTCATGACCCGGTCTGTAGCAGGCTCAAGCCCGCAAGCGAATATCCCGTCAGCGGCTGACTGCATTTGTGTGTGATAATCGGAATAGCTGTAAGCCGCCAGTTTTGGTGCTCCGCTGCTGCCTCCGCTACGGAAGTACAAACGGCCTTTTTCGTTTGGAGTCAGTGCCTGAAAATCTGCCTTATTCATAACTGGCAGGTTATCCAGCCCGTATGGGCGGGATGGCGGCGTATTCAGATGTGCACAGCCATCCAGCGTACCAGCAGGCAGGCTGACAGAAACCCGTTTGGCAAGGCGTGATAATGCATAAACGCCATCATGCGGCTCACCGCTATAGCCATTATGCATCTGACCGGCGGAGGCTATGCGGCTGACTCCCGCAGCGAACAGAGCATGGCTCATTTCTGCGATATCTTCCTGACGGGTAATCAAAGCGCAGCTTTGGAGGTGATTACGCCACGGGCGCAGAATAGAACATAATTTCTGACGGGGTGCCGGACGTAACTGTAATGAACGGAACAGGGGAGATGCAGCCAGCTCCTGCTCATGTCGCCATACTACCCGCCATCCATCGTTTTGCCAGAGTTTGCCATTTACCGGAGCGAAGGCGAAATCGAGGTGCTGAAATGCCATCTGAGTGGTAATTTCAGCGGATTCCTGTACATCTGCCTGCAATGCAGGATGCAATCCGGAACGACGTTCAAGGGCGGCTGCCATACGTTGCCCGATATTCTGCAAAACGGCCGGATCATCACTATCAACCAGCAGGCATTGCGGACTGGAACAGGCTTGCTGGTCATAACAACAAATATCATCTGCCAGCGCATCCAGTTGAGCATCATTGACTGCTTCAGGACTTAGCCAGGCGAAACTGATACGGTGTCCCCAGTCTATCCAGCGGCAGCCTGCCGGCAGCTGGCTACGAATGGAAGATAATGCAGAGTCTCCGCCCCAGGCAGAAACAGCATCGGCCTGACTTAACAACGCTCCCAGCTGTGTGGCAGGTAACGACAGAACAGCGACGCGATCAGCTAAATCACCGGAAATGTCATGAGCAAGGAACGCATGCAGAAGTTGTTCACTAAAGCCTTTATCACTGCTGCTCGGACGTAGCCAGTTGATATTGCCGACCAGTAAACTTTCCAGCACAGCCATAAAAGGAAGCAGTGCAGCATTGGAAGGTGTGATATGAACGACCAACCCCAGTGGCTTCCATGACTCATAGCGGTTTTGGTTATAATCAAACCGACGCAGGGAAAATGCGTCTTTTCCCAGTTCCCGCTCCAGCTTAGCCTGTAGCGCTTCACGCTGACAGAAAGCAATCAATGCTTCACGTGTTTTGGCATCAAAAAGAGGGTGATCATCCATATCGGCAAGATGATCAGCAAAGCGTTGTGCACACTCAAGCACTTGTTCCGCAGTATGAGGCCGTGCCAGAAGCTCTGGTAAACGTGCACTTAATTTTGCAATTTTTTGTTTTGCCAGCTGTTCTACAGAAAGCTGCTCATTAATATTTTCTATGGAAGACATCTCAGGCCTCTTTTATCAATTCTGAAGCGGCAATAGCACAACTACGACTTTTGCTGGTACCAGCACGACCAAGCAACTCAAACCAATCAGTATCCAGCTCACAGCCACACTGACTTCCGGGATGTAGTACCGCCAGATCACTCATAACGATGCTGTGCGCCGGGCTGGAAGTGATAAAAGGAGAGACGAAGTGCAGAAAACCCGGTTCGCCATAAGGTTGCCGTGACATATTAGCGGTATGACGGATATAGACCCGTGAGTAGACCGGAACATGGAAACGATGGTGAGAACACTCCATATAAGGCACTGGATGTTCAACGGAACCGTAGCCATCGCGACAGCGGACATTCGGGATACCTAATTGTTTTTCCAATCGTTGGTACAGTTCTTGTTTAGAGATCGCTTTATCGGAATGTGTTTTCCAGCCACCACCCAGAGACAGCAGTGAATCCGGATGTAATTTCAGTGGGGGTAGCCCCATTTGCTCCATTCTTTGCAGGGTAAACCACAGGAAAGCCGGAAAGCCGAAAATACGCACTGGCAGCCCTTCTTCAGCAAATTCCTGTAAGGCCTTAATCGTACCGAAAGGATCGAACTCATTACTTTTTCCGTTATGACGCAGGGCATAGTAGGAGCGGTTTACCGGTGCATACTTACACAGAAACTGATCGGTGTAAGCGGTTCCCAAAGAAATGGCTCCGGCAGGTTCATAGCTGAGTAGCAGGTAATTGCAGGGTTGGTCAGGTGTATTCCAGCCATAATAGTTAAAAATACGATCCACCATATTCTGCGCAGCCGTAATACTTCGGTTGTCATAGTGCATACGGCTCTTCTGTCCGGTTGTGCCTGAGGACGTTAACTCCAAAGCATCTACCGAGCTGTTGCTCACGATCAAATTACGTTTGAAATAATTGGCAAAAAGAGGTGGCAGGGCTGACCAGTCATCCATTGCCATTACAGATTGTTTATTTAAACCATTATTTGCCAGCCACTGTTCATAGCCCGGAGTATGCTCACAGTGATATAACGTCAGTTCACGCATGGCATCATTAAATAACGCATCATGATCGGCACAGGCACGATAAGGATCTGCTAAAGCACATAGCGCTTTAACATGGGTTAAGTTTTGCATATTTAAGACTCATTTTTTTGAACAGAACAATCTTGGGAACCATGTCCCAATAAAGGTTAATAAATTTGTCTGCTCATATTTTGGATGTAATGATTTCTAATAGATTTATTTCGTTATCCGATATAAATCATTTGTACTAATAATTAATCCCTGAGGCTTTGTTGAAGAATGATGTTGGAAGGTTCTGACCGTTTTTAAAGTTATTTTTAAACTATCTTAATTGGGTTTTTGACTGGGTAAACGTACTTTATCCAGTTTTATAGTTTGTTGTCAGTCCTAATTTGCCGCGCATTATTCCAAATAGAAATATAATAATCAATCTGTTTTTCTAATGTTTAACTCTGAATTATACAGAATCTTGTATCAATATTTGATATACCTATTTCATTATGTATTCCTGTCCGGGGAAATAGCATTTTTAAATAACAGGAGGAATTTTAGTATTAATTGAAAGGTCAATTTATAATTGAATACATTAATCGCAGAAGTTTATTATTTATATTTTCTGTAGTAACTAATATCCTCTAAATATATTGGTTATATACACAATGGATTTCAAGGTGCATCGCAGCCAACAAAGAGGCAACTTGAAAGACGACGATAAACGCTGCCGTTTTTCTTTGAGTTAGTCTCTATTATTAAGCTCCGATTGAAACCTGTCTCTTGAATTATGATCAAGAGACAGGCCAAAATGCCGGGAGAAATATCAATGAACCAAACCGGATACATCCCATTGTTGATTCTGCTGACAGTCAGGTAAATGCCCAAGAGCTTGCTGTGATTCAACTTGTACCAAAAAAGCCCCATAGTCACATAGCGTGTCGATAAACGGAAATGAGGGGGGTTGGGGCAGATGAGGTATCATTTGTTGTCATGATTGAGTCTCAGATAATCAACTGCAAACTGTCGAAAGGCCGAGCAAGATTAAGTAAGACGGTTTTGCGTCCGCTGATCAGCCATTGTCCTTCACGCCAGTGAAACTGGTGTTCGAGACGTGCGGCGTAATGCCACTCTCTGTCACCACGACTTTCGCTGTAGAGTAATTGACTAACGCCACTGGCACTCTGTTCCCCTTCAGTCCAACTGATGATGGGGTGCTGGAGCAGATGCTGTGAGCGGCTGCGTGGCTGCTGCGAAAAATTACGTGTATTACGAAGTCGATTGATACGCAGTTGTGTGACAAAGCGATCCTCATACAGTAAAGAAGACTCTGTCAGCGGGCTAAGTTGATCGTGTCGTGATGGAATCCACCACGTATATTCCTCCGCCAGCAAAGCGAACCAGTCGTCAAATTTCTGTTCATCAAGTAGCCAGGCTTCGTGATAAATCAAATCAGTCAGGGTCTGTATGACATTGTTATTCTCCATTGCCTCCCTCCATCATGCGTTGCCACATGGAATAAAAGTTTCTCATTGCGCCTTCACTGGTTCCTGACATTTGAGTGGTTCGATCCCAGCGTTCCGCAGGATCATAGAGGCGGGCGATATTGACCCACTCGTTAGCCTGACTTTTTAGTCCTTCGGTAGCACGTTCATACATTTCCACATCGTCATGCGCCACTATTGAACAGGGGGAGTTGATTAAGTTGTTGTACTGTATAGTACGCTCTAGCATCTTTTGTGGTGCCCCTACCAGCTCCAGAATCCAGGATTCGACAACAGTCTCGCTGGCGGAAACCGGACGAATAATGCGTAACGTCTGGATAGGCCCTTTTACGACCAGATTAGGGAAGTACACGGTATTGTGTCGTGTATCGTTCAAGATTTGCTGTGCCCGCTCCTCACCATAACTCTCCACCATACTTTCCCAGTAATCGGGGATTTCTGAATAGTCTTTATGGATGGAATTACTGACACCGGTGTGCCCATGACCATTAGCCCAGATGCGGATCCCCATCTCAGAAAAAAAAGCGTGGGGAGACATAAGAGGAGCCAAAAGTTCCACCGCAGTAGGTTGAGCACCCTGCTGATCAGCCTGAGCCCAGAGATTAATCGCTTCTCCTGCTGAAGATTCATGCGCCACCATAGGGTGACAAGTGTCAGTTTGGTTATCCATCACCATCTTCCAGTTACAATGATGACGATGACGCAGTGGTACACCAACGACTCGTAATGCTCCTTTAGGGGAGCGATCGATCATATTGTCCAGCGTCGAGAGAGCATCGCCGAAGAAGATATCAAATGGCAGACCCTGAGCACTCAGTCGTACAAAGATGAAATCGCGATAACACACTACATTGTCAACAGCTTTCATACCGATGCTGGCTTCGCACTCGGACAGTACACCGGATTCATATTCGGTTTTTACCGGAATGCTGAGTAATTCACCTGAAGGTTTGAATGTCCAGGCATGATAGGGACAGCGCAGAAAACGCCCACTGTTACCGCTGGTTTCGGGTAAGATCTTTACGCCTTTATGTGGGCAGCGATTATAAAGTACTTTTATTTCATTATTTTTCTGGCGAATCGCGACTAATGGCTGTGATGCTAATTCAGTTGTGAAATAATCCCCGATTGCGGGGATCTGGCTGCCGTGGCACAGATAAAGCCAGCTCTGCATAAAGACAGTCTTTTGCTCGGTGAGGAATATATCCTCATCGAGATAAGCAGATTTGTGAATTTCTGTTCCGCGAAATATAAGATTTTTATTCATAAAACGATTCACAATGCTAGTTTAAGGAAGCTTCCCTTTGCTCGGGAAACACAGGGATAAATGGTTCGGGAGGTAGTCGCTTCTTGCGGTGTCATAATGAAATCGTGGTGCTCGACGTCACCTTCGAGCACTTTTAGTGCACATAGACCGCATTCCCCGCGCCGGCAATCATACAGTGGCTCTAATCCTGCCGCTTCCAGGGCATCCAGTAGTGACTGGCCAGCCGCGACCTGTAGCCTGATACCTGATTCTGCTGCTTCTACTTCGTAACCCGCCTCGGCAATATCAGCTTCAATTGATGGTGTGGTGAAAAGTTCAAAGGCAATGTGTTGCCGTGGAAAACGGTGGTTATCACAGTAGTCCAGCACGGCATTGAGCAGGCGCACAGGACCACATACATGCAGTCGATCGTGGTCTTGTAATGCACCCAATAATCCGGAAAGACAGACCTTTTGCTCTTCTGTACTGTGTAGATAAAAATATGAAGCGGCGAGAGTCGCCAATTCGGTTGCGTAGACAGCCTGTGCTTGTGAGGAGATAAGGTAATGACATTCGGGGTGCTTTCCCATTGCAATGAGGCGCACTATGACACCGGTGATGGGGGTTATGCCAATGCCTCCTGCAATCACTATATCCCGACCGCCCTCAGGTGCGGAGAGCTGTGGAAAGTGGTTAAATGGCCCCTCAAGCCTGACACTGTCACCTACTTTCAGGCTCTGTAAATATTGGCTACTGGCAGAAGCTGTATTGAGTTGGATGGCAAATGTCAGTGTGGTTGTTGGTATCGTCAACATCACGCAAGAATAACTACGTGTACCAATATTGTCGGGCATCAGCCAGCGGAAATGACTGCCGGGTGTTAACGCAGCGAGTTCCCATTCTGGTGCCGCCAAAGTAAACTCCCGGATTGTGTCGCTGAGAGTACGAATATTGCAGATCGGATACTGCTGCATTTTCTGCCCCACAATAGCTGTTTCATGCAGGTTGTGTCGGCGGGCTGCCCTGCATGGATATCAATCAATTCGCATAGACTTCGTTTGTGAGTCGGTATTACGCCGTTCAGCCGGATTACACGGATAGTCATAGCGACATAGCTGTTACTTCAGAGTAAATTTATTTTTTTTCATTTCAATAATGTACTGGTTGCCATTTACGGTAGAGAAATTCAGATTGTAGATATTGGTAATAGAAAATCCGGCCTGTTTTGCCACAAATTCAAATTCAGACTGATTCCGTTTCTGGCCTAACAGAAGGGTATCGATATATAAATCAAATGATGCTGTTTCATCTGGTTCTTTGATCATATCGATAACATATAAGACGGAATCTTCCTGCATAGCTTGATGGCAGTTTTTGAGAAGATGGATGACCTGATTATCTGGCCAGTCATGTAAAACACCCTTCATACAATAAACGTCATATCCTGATGGAATAGCAGAAAAGAAATTGCCATTAATTAAAGTCACTCCTTCTGATTCTTGCTCGGTAAAATCATATTGATCCATGACATGACACTGAATATGGGGATAATGCATTTTTATATTTTTTGCAAAAGAACCCACTCCACCACCAATATCAATAAATGAAGAGACGTTATTTAAAGGCAGGTGGTCAATAACATATTCATTCATCATATTGGTCATTTTCGCCATTAAATTATCAAAAGTTATTTTTATTTTTTTATTTTTTCCATTACTGAGATAATCGAAGAATGATTCATTATGGGTAATTTCAAATGCAGATTTATTATTATTTTTTCTTAATGATGCGCTGTATTGTGCCCAAGCGCTCCAGAAAGCGGGGTCTAATTCGAACTTTATATATAATGTTTCAAAGCTGTCCGGCTTACTGAGTGATGCCCACTGTTCGGTGAGATAAAATTTATCGTCTTTCTTTATTAACACATTGAGTGTTTGCATATAGTCTAATAATCGATGGAATCTATCCTGATAAACATTGCATAGCTGAGCAAGTTGTTCCACTGTTTTGCCATCTTGAGTGCTTAAATGTAATGGTGCTTCACTGTCTACAAAAGAAAATAGAGCATTTGATTTACGGTAAGCAGTAACCATTTCTAATGACATCATCATTCTCCTTTCTTAATTTTTAATTACATTGATTTGTCTGTTTATTTAAATGTTGTTCTTTAAAGTTCTTTTATCCAATCAAGTGTCGTTTCATTATCTTATAATAAATGGCAAGATTTTTTTTCGTGTTAAAATGAATGATGTCATTCATCAGTAATACCGTTAATACATCGAACGAAAATGAATTTCAATATATTGAATATTTTATTTTCCTCTGTCTTTAATATTTTATAAGGGCAGGTTCTCATTAAATAATAATAAAAGATAAAAGTAGAATATATACTCTCCGGACTTCAAGTTGCAGCGCATAAAGCTGCAACTTGAAAGGCATAAGTATGGCTTACTGATGTTGATTTACTTTTATTCCTCAATGGCTGTTTCGTGCAGATAGCGCCAGTAGGGTTGCCCCGCATGAATATCTATAATGACGGTGGACCAGCGAACCAGCGTAGTTCCTGCATTATGTTGAGTTTCGCGATAGCGACATATCACGCTTTCTGTAGTTTCCGCTAATGTTTCACAGGCATCGATAACAATGCGTAGTTGAGGCCGGGTGCCTATATTGTGACGAAACAGGTTTTCTACTTCAGTCAGACCGATGCTTTGGCCTTTCATTGTTATCATCCTGAAATCAGCGGGAAAACTGCCCAGTAGTTTCTTCAGCGCGGATGGATGACCTTCCCGGCCAGTAAATACCTCTTCTATCCATTGAGGAAGCTCGATTAGGCTGCGGTGAGCAATTAATTCTTTTTCTGATTGCATACGGACTCCGTTTTTTGACTGAGTTGGATGAGCTTTAGCAGGGGAAGTAGTCCTAACCCGGCGGCAATAAGGAATGTGAAATGGTAAGCAGATGTCGTGGTAGTTTGCTGTTGTAGCAGATTAAAGAGCAGTGTAAAAACCGCAGCACCGATGCTGAATGACATCTGGCGATTGAGGTTCCAGACAGTGCTGGCGCGTGCCAGATGTTCCCCTTCAAAATCCAGCATCGCAGTGGTCTGAGCGGTATTGGCTGAAATACCTCCGCCAATTCCCATCAGCAAGTAAGCAGAAACAAGCAAGAATAACTCATGTTCCGCCCCGACCAGTGTCAGCAAGACGATCCCCCCGGCATGCAGTATCAGGCCAGTACAGAATAGTCGGGCAGCGCCAATGTGATTATAGAGATGACCGCAAGCTACCATCGCACAGAATGATCCACCCGCGAACAATATCATCAAAAGTCCGGTTTCACTGGCAGTCCAGCCAATCACCTGCTGGAGAAAGAAAATATTGAGTAGATTCACACCGGTAAATATGCCCGGTACAGCATAGTAAACTAAGACAGAGAAGAGCATACGGTTATTGCGCAATACATTCAGGTCGAGAATTGGGTGTTCTATGCTGCGAGTATGTCTGACGTAGAGCAGGCTAAATAAAATGCCAATTCCGGCTAAGATGAGGGGAAACCACGGGCTGCTAGAACCCGCATACAGTGACATGCCAAACAGCAGCGCAGTAAGTGCAAGACTCACCAATAATAGCCCTATGAGATCCGGTCGGCGGGCGGTGGTCTTTTCTTCTTTGATCCACAATATTGCCAGTAATGCCGTGATGAGACTGAAAGGAATATTACAGAGAAATACCCAGCGCCAGGAAAAGTGATCCACGATGACTCCGCCTGCACCGGGAGAAATAGCCGGTGCAATTAGTGCGACAGCCATAATCAGCGTCGATACTTTTGCGCGTTCATTTTTTTTAAACAGGCCAAAGGTGAGTGCCTGACCTACCGGGATCAGTAAGCCACCGCCTATCCCCTGAATAAATCGAAACAGGATCAATGACACAAAATCGTTGGATAGCCCTGATAGTAAAGCTCCTACAGAAAATATTGCCATGGAAGCTGCCATGGTTAATCTGGCACCCAGATGACTGGCAAACCAGGTGCTTAGTGGAATAATGAGCGTCAATCCCAGAATATAGCTGTTTGCTACCCAGGCCACGCTAGATTCAGAAATGTTGAGCTCGTGGGAAATATTAGGCAATGCAATCGCTGACATAAAAATATTTATGCAGTCAATGAAAAAGCCAGCTAAAAAAATAAAGGCAATACGATAACGATATGTCATTTTATCCTCCAGTTCGGAGTCTAATTTGGCTTGCTCGGTAGTGTCGATTAGATTAAATTGAACTCAGTGTTTACTAATATTTAACAATCTATGATTTTTAATCACTTAAAACGAATTCAAACGTTTCTTGCGGTAGTAGATTGTGGGTCATTCACTCTTGCTGCAAAACGGCTTTTCATTAGCAAAGCGATGGCGAGTATTCATGTGAAATCGTTGGAGGAAGTGCTGAATGTGCCGCTGCTTATTCGCAATACACGAGGCATCACTCTGACAGAAGCCGGTGAAGTCCTATATAAGGATTTTCGGGAAATATTTTCTAATATTCAGACATCTATTGAAAACATATCTGACATTCATCGTTCTTTATCCGGAACTTTGAGTATTACATCCACTGCGGAATTTGGTGCGCAATTTTTACTGCCCTTAATTGGTGAGTTTTGCAAACTTCATCCAAATTTAGGCATCAGTTATTACGCTGATTCATCATTGAATGATTTAATTTCAGAACGGTTTGATCTGGCAATTCGCTTAGGAACTTTACGTGACTCGACTTTAAGAAGCAGAAAACTGGGTAATTACGCCATTGTTATGGTGACCTCATCAGAGTGGTTAAAAAACAACCCCGTGAAATCCCTTGATGATTTAAATGCTGTGCAGTGGATTGCTAACAGTAACTTACAGACACCAACACAATGGACTTTACGCAACGATAAAAAGGAAGAGTTCGAATTTCGTGCTATGGCCCGGTTTCATTCTAATTCAGCCTCAGCTATTAAGGCGATGGTGTGTTCCGGACTCGGTGTAGCCATTCTGCCGGAGTGGATGGTGAAAGAGGAAATTGCGAAAGGGGAGCTGATCCAGTTGTTTCCCGACTATACATTGCCCAAACAGGACATCACGATTGTGTTTGCCGGTGATCATCGTATTCGCCTCAAATGCCGCGTTTTTATTGATTATCTGATACAGAATTTACGTATTTTATAACACTAGCTTTGGTGGGCATTTATCCGCCAAAAAATTGCAAATTGCGACAAATTGTCGTATTCTGACAGTGCAAGTTAAAAATTCATAAAACTGGAGGTCATCATGGCCATTAGCGTTAGGTTGGATGATGAATTTGTGGATGATGTTAGGATTCATGCTGAAGCATCAAACAGAAGCGTTCCAAAGCAAATAGAGCATTGGGCTAAAATTGGGCGAATTGCCGAGGATAATCCAGATTTAACTTATTCATTTATCCATGAAATTTTACTGGCTCAAAAAGAAGTAGAGCATGGGAGAATAAGTAAATATGTTAGAAGAACAAAAAAATGAGATTGAGGTTTACGAAACAAGGCGTTTTTCTAAAGCGTTAAGTAAACTACCAGAACAGAGTTTGTATCTTGTAGAAGATGAAATTGAAAAAATAATTAAAAACCCCAAAATAGGTGAAAATAAAAAAGGTGATCTTGATTTTTTAAGAGTGCATAAGTTTTCACTAAACAATCAATTGATTATGCTCGGATATCATTGGAAAGAAAATAAATTAGAGTTATATCTACTTGATATCGGGACTCATGAGAATTTTTATCAGGAACAAAAGCAGCACAGAAAATCAGATCTTAAAATTATAAAATGATTTTTTACAATCAAAAATCTCATCGAAAATAATATGTTTTTTTCTTTATCAGTTCGCCCATGTTGGTAACCAGAGTACTCGACCATTAATAAGTTGAAGTGGGATCATGGTCCCACTTTTTTAGATAACAAAGTTCATTGAATTACTAGCAGGTAGTTTGACGCCTAGTGTGATTTATTTCCACAGCCACCAGCGCCTGCGCACAGGCCCAGGCTGAACTCCATGCCCATTGGAAGTTATACCCGCCAAGCCAGCCGGTAACGTCGACAACTTCACCGATAAAATACAATCCCTTCACCTTATGGGACTCCATTGTCTTCGATGACAGCTCATTAGTGTCTACTCCACCAAGAGTCACCTCTGCGGTGCGGTATCCCTCAGTACCATTTGGCTGCACCTGCCAGCATTGCAGGATAGTGACCAGATCTTTTTTCTGTGCGGAATTAAGCTGTTTCAGAGAGAGTTCTGGTAGCTGACCAAGAGATTGCAGGCACTCCACCAGACGTTTTGGCAACAGTTTGGCAAGGGTATTTTTCAGGCTTTGGTTAGGGTGGGATTCACGTTCCTGAGTTAAGAAGTCATCCAAGTCGATATTCGGAAGTAAGTTAATACTCACATATTCACCGGGCTGCCAATAGCTGGAGATCTGTAAAATAGCGGGGCCGGAAAGTCCGCGGTGAGTAAACAGGATATTTTCCCTGAACACCGTTCCGTCCTGTGCGGTAACAACAGAAGGAACCGCCACACCGGAGAGAGTTTGAAGCTGTTCCAGCAATGGTTTGTGTAGGGTAAAAGGAACTAAGGCGGCACGAGTTGGCAGGATATTAAGACCGAATTGTTCTGCAATGCGATAACCGAAAGGAGAGGCACCTAAACCGGGCATAGATAATCCGCCAGAAGCCACTACAAGTGAGTGCGCGCTTACTTTTTTCCCTGATGCAGTAATTTCGAACTCTTGCTCATTTTTCTCGATCTGAGTGACTTCACTATGTAAGCGAATCGTAACCTGACCCGCTTCACACTCTTTCAAAAGCAGGTCGGTAATCTGCTGAGCCGAATCATCACAAAAAAGCTGTCCTAACGTTTTTTCATGGTAGGCAATACCATGACGTTGCACCAAGTCAATAAAATCCCATTGTGTGTAGCGAGCAAGTGCTGACTTACAAAAGTGCGGATTGGCTGAAAGGAAGGCTGCGGGTTCGGCATACATATTGGTAAAATTACAGCGTCCGCCCCCGGACATTAAAATTTTACGGCCTGCTTTTTTACCATTATCCAGTACCAGAACACTTAGCCCTGACTGGCCGGCCTGTGCTGCGCAAAACAAGCCAGCCGCGCCAGCACCGATAATTACTACATCAAATTTTTCCATTCGTTTGCTATCTCTATACTTGCAGAATAACTTTCTTGCCGGATTATTTTTCAGGAAATACACTTCATTGTGGAGGGACTATCTGCGAAATGCAGAGAAAAATAAGTACTTGGTTGAACTTTTATTATGGCAGGTCATTTTTCATCAAAAAAATATAAAAAGATAAAAATCCCATAATTTTTTGATTTTTATGAGAAAAGTAAATCATTCGCTGCCGGTTTATTGTCATTAAATCAAAAAAAGGTCATATTTCTCTTTTCCCGCCAGCGTTTGTCACTGATAATGCGCCGCGTTCATGTCCTACTAACTGGCTTAACGTTTATGCTACATCTGTTTACTGGCCTGGATTTTTATACCGGCCTTATGTTAGTACTTGCTCTGTTGTTTGTGCTTTTTTATGAAGCCATCAATGGGTTTCATGATACCGCAAATGCAGTAGCAACTGTTATTTATACCCGCGCTATGCGCTCGCAATTTGCTGTTGTCATGGCAGGGGTTTTTAACTTTTTTGGTGTTCTACTTGGTGGATTAAGTGTCGCTTATGCGATTGTTCATCTATTACCTACAGATCTCCTACTGAATGTCAGCTCAAGCCATGGTTTGGCGATGGTCTTTTCCATGCTGCTGGCGGCAATTATCTGGAATCTGGGCACATGGTATTTCGGGATCCCGGCATCCAGCTCTCATACGTTGATTGGTTCTATTATCGGGATTGGCCTGACCAATGCGATAGTGACCAGCTCTTCTGTTGTTGATGCGCTGAATATTCCGAAGATGATACAGATTTTTATGTCCTTGATTCTGTCTCCTATGATTGGTTTGGTGATCGCGGGAGCGATGGTCTTTTTACTGCGCCGTTACTGGAGTGGTACTAAAAAGCGCCGTCGTATCCACATGACTCCGGCTGAACGTGAAAAACAGGATGGTAAACGTAAACCACCATTCTGGACACGAACAGCTCTGATCCTTTCTGCTGTTGGTGTGAGTTTTTCTCATGGCGCCAATGATGGCCAGAAAGGGATTGGTCTGATCATGCTGGTACTGATTGGTGTCGCGCCTGCTGGCTTTGTTGTGAATATGAACTCAACAAGCTATGACATTGCCCGTACCCATGATGCTGTTGTGCATTTGCAGCAGTATTATGAGCATCATGAACCTGCGCTTACCCATGCAATTGAGCTGACTCCGGCCATCTCTCCGGTTGAAGATCAACTGGATATGAATTTCCACTGTGATAATTCACGGGCACTCGATGTGCTGAATACTACGGAAACGATGCTGGGAAGTATTCAGAACTATAGTGAGCTGAATCCGGATCAACGTAACAGCATGCGTCGCATGTTGATGTGTATTGCTGATACAGCAAGTGCTGTGGCTAAATTGCCAGAAACCAGCATGGAAGATGCCCGTTTCCTGCATAAATTGCGTAAAGATCTGCTGAATACCGTTGAATATGCACCAATGTGGATAATCATCGCGGTGGCGCTGGCACTGTCTCTGGGCACAATGGTTGGCTGGAAACGTGTTGCTGTCACTATTGGTGAAAAAATCGGTAAAAAAGGCATGACTTATGCTCAGGGGGTTTCCGCTCAGGTGACTGCCGCAGTATCGATTGGAGTTGCTAGTTATACGGGGATGCCGGTATCGACGACACAGGTTCTTTCTTCTGCGGTCGCAGGTACAATGCTGGTTGATGGTGGTGGTGTTCAAAGTAAGACTATCAAAAATATCATGCTGGCGTGGGTACTGACATTGCCGATTTCAATCGCCCTGTCAGGCTGCCTGTATTGGATTGCTCTGCAATTGATCTAAGCTTAAGTTATTTAAAAAGGGTTGGCAGCGATATCAGCAGCTCAACCCTTTTTATTGCCACTTTTTATTTTCAACTCGCTTTCCCTCTCTGTTGTTATCAGACTATCGCTATTCCTACCAGACACAGTAAGACTATCCCACATAACACTTTCGTCAATATAAACTGCTTACGCAGCCTTTCGCAGAAAAAGATGACATCATCATTGTGATGGTTGAGATAGCCTTGTGTGTTAATGTAGCGTACCAGCCGCATTTGTTTACTGAATTGACCATTACCAGTAAAAAAACCATTCCCATCAATAGCTTGATACAGCATCGGATCTGCCTGACGCAGAATAAATAATAAAGCCCGTAGTGAAGAAATGTAACGTAATATATTGATAATACAGATAATGCAAATTGCCCAGAAGAATGCAAGCATACTGAACATATTCCCCCTCCTTAGAGTGGCAACGGGATATTGTGTATGGATTAAGAATTTATCTGAAAAGGTAGCAATGTAAATAGTCACAGTATTAAATTTTAGGAGGAAATGGCTTATTAGAAAAGCCAAATGATATTGAAAAATGGCCTCAGTATCAGAGATAAAATATTGAATACAGTTATGGTATTGAAAGCAGATATCTTTTCTTTCAACTGGTTAACTAAATAAAGTAACAAGTTGTGATCACGACGACACTCAAAAGAGGCGTCAAGCAGTTATAGTATAAGTATAAAATCATGGCGTTTAATGCCGCCAATCCATTTTATGGAAGGAGTTCACTTATATGGCTTATAAACATATTCTTGTAGCAGTTGATCTATCTCCAGAAAGCAGGGTCTTGGTGGATAAAGCGGTTTCTTTGGCAAGGCCATACAATGCTAAGGTTTCCTTGATCCATGTTGATGTAAATTACTCTGATTTATACACCGGCCTGATAGATGTCAATCTTGGTGATATGCAGGCACGTATCGCAGATGAAACCCGTAACTCCCTGAAAGAGTTGTCAGAGAATTCAAGCTATGAAATTCAGGAAACGCTGAGTGGTAGCGGCGATTTAGGGCAAGTGCTTGTTGATGCGATTAAGCAATATGATATGGATCTTGTTGTCTGTGGTCATCATCAGGATTTTTGGAGCAAGCTGATGTCCTCAGCTCGTCAGCTCATTAACACAGTCCATGTTGATATGCTTATCGTTCCGTTACGTGACGAAGATTAATATTCTGCTGAAAACTTATTCTATGGAATCGCCTGCTTATTGCAGGCGATTTTTTTGCTTCCGCAAAGGATAAGGTGCTTTAAAAAGCTTTTTATTCAGAAATTATAAAATTTATTTTCAACAAAATTAATAAAAATAGTTATTGAAATTCAATCATAAAATAGTGGTATATTCAGAAAGCAAACCGTAATTACCTCACATTTTCGACAAAAAATAACAAAGGAAATGGGGAGGGCATCACATCTGAATGTATAAAGGAAGCTATAAATGAATGTACCATCATCTTTAGTCTCATTTCTTGAATCTGTTCAGTATCACAATCCACATCAACCAGAATATTTACAGGCAGTAAGAGAAGTATTGACCTCTCTCTGGCCTTTTCTTGAGCGGAATCCGCAGTATCGTGAACAGGGGTTATTAGAGCGTTTGGTTGAACCAGAAAGAGTCATTCAATTCCGCGTCAGCTGGGTTGATGATCAGGGAAAGATTCAGGTAAACCGCGCATGGCGGGTACAGTTCAATTCGGCCATCGGGCCATTTAAAGGAGGGATGCGTTTTCACCCTTCCGTTAACCTCTCTATTCTGAAGTTTCTGGGTTTTGAGCAAACATTAAAAAATGCGCTGACAACATTACCAATGGGCGGTGGAAAAGGTGGTTCTGATTTCGATCCTAAAGGGAAAAGTCAGGGTGAGATTATGCGGTTCTGTCAGGCATTAATGACTGAGTTGTATCGCCATCTGGGGCCTGATACTGATGTTCCTGCCGGAGATATCGGGGTTGGTGGCCGGGAAGTGGCGTTTATGGCCGGGATGATGAAAAAGTTATCCAACAACACGGCCTGTGTTTTCACAGGTAAAGAGCTTTCTTTTGGTGGCAGTCTGATCCGCCCGGAAGCGACGGGTTATGGTCTGGTTTATTTCATTCATGCGATGCTGAAACGTCATGGTATGGCGCTGGATGGTATGCGGGTATCGGTTTCGGGGGCAGGAAATGTCGCTCAATATACCATCGAAAAATGTCTGGAACTGGGGGCTAAAGTGGTGACGGTATCCGATTCCGGCGGTACTGTTCTGGATGATGAAGGGTTCACTCCAGAGAAACTGGCTCATCTGGAAGAGATTAAAAATAAACGTTATGGGCGTGTTGAGGATTATGCCAAAGAACGTGGGCTGACTTTCCTTGAGGGGCAAAACCCGTGGTCAGTGCCTGTAGATATTGCTCTGCCTTGCGCGACACAGAATGAGCTGCATCTGGAAGATGCGAAAATACTGATTCAGAATGGTGTGAAATTGGTAGCAGAAGGAGCCAACATGCCGGCAACTATCGCAGCTACTGATGCTTTCCTTGAAGCAGGTGTTCTGTTTGCGCCGGGTAAGGCCGCCAATGCGGGAGGTGTAGCCACTTCCGGCCTGGAAATGTCGCAGAATGCGATACGCCAGAACTGGAAAGCAGAAAAAGTGGATATCCGCTTACATCACATCATGCTCGATATTCACCAATCCTGTGTGGAATATGGTGGAGAAGGCAAACAGATCAACTATGTACAGGGTGCGAACATAGCGGGCTTTGTGAAAGTGGCTGATGCCATGCTGGCGCAAGGGATTTTGTAATTCAGTGAGCTTACCAGTAAACAATAAATGATTTTTGATGAATAAACCCCATGCTGAATGGGGCTTATTTTTCAAGCGTCCAGTGTTACTTGCAGACAATCATTCCATGTTTGCTTATCTTCTGGATAATCTCCATCAAGCACTTCGAAAAATTTGTATTTATTTAATAAAGCAAGATAAGTGAGTATAGCATGTTTGCAACCTATGGAATCCTTTACTATTACATCGTCTCTTGGCTGTAGTTCATAAACAGTTGGAAGTTGATAAGAGTTAGGTGGTAATGAAGGAATGATATCTTCTACATAATTAATAACGATATTATCACGAAAGTGTTGATTAACATATGTTACAAATTCATAATTTCCTACATTTGGACTGGCAAATAAGCAAGATCTGCAATTAGGTGCTTTATCATAAATATCCCTCATAAGATAAGTCCCCATTGCAGCACCAAGGCTATGACCGGAGATAGTACAATAACCATTTATTCCGATAAATTGTGTGATGGCATCTGCTAGTGGGAGGCTCTGATAATTAATCCCCGTTGTGTTATCAGGAACAATAAGAAACAAAGATTTATACATTAAATAGAATCCATCAAAAACTGATTGCTCAGGTGTATCAGGCCAAGGTTGTATATATTGTACATCAAGGTCATTTATTATTTCTGCAAAATTCTTGGTTCCGCGGAGAGCAATAACATATTCTCCGGGATTCGTTACTCTTTCTGCCAGATATCCAAAGTTAACTTTTTCCTCCAAAATCATTAATTCTCTTTTATTTGTTTTGGTATTCATGAACGTAGAGTAATCATTACAGGAAATATAGCATTTAAGTTTCCAGCCATCTTTTTCTATGCGTGGATCAGGTGGCGGGGTAATGTTATACGGATCCTGACTATACATTGCTGCTGCATATAGATCTAATGCAGCGAAATAATCGCGATAGTTTATGGTAAACATATCTACTTCCCCTTTATTTAGTTTTATAAAAAATTAAGTGGGTAATATAAATTATATTTCAAATTTTAAAATTTTCCTGAAATTAGTAAGTGTTTTTATTTTATTTATCTATTAATTTATTATTGTTTGGATTGATATTGATCGGTTTTTTTGGGTGGGTTTAATATAATTGTCTAATTAGAAAATTATATTAAAAAATAAATTTCATTATTAATGTATTAATTTAATTTGAATTCTGTTTAAGCTGTCGATACTTCGTCAATTCTTTATCCAGAATTCAAAGTGATGATTAAGATATAAAGTTAACTAATCTTTTGGCGAATATACCCTTCGTCTTTCAAGTTGCCTCTTTGTTGGCTTTGCTCGCTCACCCCGGTCACCGTTTTTATAAACATACGGTTATCTATGCTCCCGGGGATGATTTCCCTTGCCGCCGCGATGCATCTTGAAATTCATTGGGTATAAACCCCATGTTGAATGGGGCTTATTTTTTTGAATCTCAAGTACAATCAGAATAAAACAGTGCCGGCTCTGGAAAATTCCGTAAAAGTTTTGTCTTTTAGATTGTATATTCTATCTGCGGCGGCAATCGTTTCAGGCCGATGTGCTACAAAAATGCGTGTAATGGGCATCTGTTTTATAGCGTTATTGATTTTTCGTTCATTAAATACATCGAGGTCACTCGTTGCTTCATCAAGAAAAAGGATCCGCGGGCGCTTATAAAGAGCTCGGGCCAGAGATACGCGCTGCTTTTGTCCTCCTGAAAGAATACTTCCCATATCACCTATCATTGTTTCGTACTGCATTGGCATAGCTATAATTTCGTTATGTATTGCTGCTGCTTTGGCACACTCATACATCCATTCAAGATCGGGCTGAGGATCAAAAGAGGAAATATTATCCATCAGAGAGGCCGCAAAAAGTTTGTCTTCCTGCATCACAAATGCAGTATGTCGCCGATATTCGTCAATACCAATCTGTCGTATGCTGGTTCCATCAATCAATACACCTCCTGATTGGGGAATGGCTAAGCCCGCCATTATTCTGAGAAGAGTGGATTTACCACAACCCGACGGCCCGATAATTGCGATGTTCTCACCTGCATTAATTTCCAGATTGATATCTTTAAAAATAAAGGGTTCAGCTTCACCGTAACGATAGGAGAGATTATTTAGCGTTATCCGACCTTCTACAGCCTCCAGCGGAACTAAGTTTTTTGAATACCAAGCGTCCTCCGTTTCTGCGGTTGCAACGTCCGTTAGGCGATCTGAATGTATTGATATAAGGCGAAAATTAAAAAGTGAATTGATCACTTTAATAGAGCGGGTAAGGAACATATCAGCGTAGAGCATAAAAGCAAACAGAGTCCCTGTTGTTATTATTCCATGTTCCATTAGCTCGCCACCAAAAAACAAAATTGTTGCTGATGAGAGCCCGGTGAGAAACCCTGACAGGGTTTGGTTTATAAGATCTATCTTGAATAAATGAGCTCTGGCATTAGCTGTGTTAATAACTTTATTAAGCCATGTCATACGCCGATTTTCTGTCAGGGAAAAGACTTTGACACATGCCACATTTCTTACTGTTTCAAGGAAATGTGATGACTGTAATGCTTCATTGTGAATAGCCTCAACACGGGCACTTTTGTATGTGTTATAGAGGGCAAGTTTCACGCTGAGATAAATAAAGATAATGAGCAGGGAATTAAGAGCCAGAAGCGCGCTGTAACAAAACATTAGTGTTATCAGTGTTAGTAGAATGAGTACATCAAGCAAGGAAGTCAGCATTTCTGCGGTGAAGGCTTCTTTAATTTCATTGAGTGATGTCAGCCGGGACGCTATATCTCCTACATGACGCTTTTCAAAGAATGTTAACGGAAGGCTCAGCAACTGATTGAAAAAGCCTATACTCCACTGTATTCCCAAAGAATAGCGCATCGCCATCAGGGTCCAGGCCCGGATAATGCTGAGTGCAGAGCGGAGAATAAGTAGAAAAATAACGCCAATAACAATCAGATTCAGCATTTCGAAGTCACTGGATCGCAAAACAATATCAATAATAAATTGAGAACTGAGGGGAATTGAGAGAGCTAGCCCTTCAATAAAAAGTGATATCAGAATGATTTTTAGCAGCGTGATTTTAAGGTTAGCTACACCCCGGAACATATCTGTGATAGTGATACTTTCACTCACTTTTTCCTTTTTAAAATCAGACCGTGGCCATACTTCCAGAACTATTCCCGTGAATTTATTTGACAATTCTTTTAGGGAAATGATTTTTTTCCCTAAGGCAGGATCATGGATGACGGCGTTTTTCTTTGTGATTTTTTTTAGCACGACGAAATGATTAAAGGACCAGTGCAGAATACATGGAAGCCTGACGTTTCTGAGTTCTTCGAGATCAAGGCGTATGGCTCTGGCATTCATATTTATTCTATCTGCTACTGTGATGAGTTGTCTTAATGACATGCCGTTGTTTGATACATCGAAAATTTTCCTCATGCTGTAAACATCCGTTTCCCGTTCGTGCCAGCTTGCAATCATGGCTAAACAGGCTAATCCGCACTCGGTCACCTCCGTTTGCATGATTACAGGTAGTTTTTTAGTGAAAAACTCGAAAAAGCTACTGATTTTATATTGTGTATCCTTATTGTGTGTTGTCACATATTCTTTCATATACCCTCTTCACTGGCATAAAGAGCCATTCGTAATTCTTTCTGGTTCTTACATATATCTCTGTCTCTACTTTCATACCCGGCAGAAGAGAGAGTGATTTTTGTTGTTCTGTCATAACTGGCCGTACCGTTATGCGGAAAAGTGCTTTACCTTCACTATTGGTCTGAGTTGATGGGGGAATATTGACGGGGGCTTCTGAGATTGTATCGATGACTCCTGCAACCTTTCCATACCACTGATATGGATACGCTGCTATCCTCATCTTTACCTGTTGTCCATCAGCCACTTCGCCGAGAGAATCGGATGAAGAAAGTAGTTCAATTTTTGGCCTTGCAGCCAGAGGAACGATGACGGCGACTTGCTGGCCTGCTTTTACTCTCTCACCTTTATGGGCTGTCACACTGGTTATCTTTCCATTAAATGGTGCGACAATCAGATATTCTCTTTGCCTTTCTATATTCAGAATCTTTTGTTTTATGCCTGCGATTTCAGCTGTAATTAATTTTTTTGCTGAATCCGACTCCCTGTCAGTGGCTGATATTTTATTTTTCAAATCCAGCAACTCTCCTTGCAGGGTAATTATTTTTACCCTTGCAGACGAGAGATTTACTATGGCTGAATAATAATCCTTCTTCCTGTCAATAAATTCAGAATCACGTGCAAGGCCTTTTTTACGTAACTGCTCATATAAGCCGGATTTTTTTTCGAACCATTTCCTCTGTTCTTCCGAATTTTTTATCAGGATATTTAAACCATTTATTTCCTGTTCTTTATTTTTTATTCTCTCAATAAAGTAAGTTTTATTTTCATCAGCTTCGGTGGTGATAATATTCATTTTTTTCAACAGAATATTCTGTTGTTTTTTCAAACTCTCTTCTATTTCAAATTTGGTAGCACCGAGATTAGTTTCAGTTTCATCACTCACAGAAAAAATAACTTCACCTTGCTTAATGAGTTTCTTTTCTGAAGCGACTGAATTAATAATTATGCCATTGCTTTGCGCAATGAGTGACACAGCCGGAGGATCATAAATGACATTACCGGTGGCATTAACTCTTTCGCTATAAGAGCCGAATATGATGATTGAAACAATAAAAGCAACAGTCAGCATGCCTGTCAGAATACAAATGGAGAGGCTGGATGGAATATCCAGATAAGATACGCCAAGCCATCCCTCCTGTTTATGTTGCAGAGCTTCGGCACGATAGATGGAGTTTTCATGCTTTTCTGTGCTCATCGGAAAAAAAGACCCTTTTATTTTTAAAATCTATGATTAATTTTCGGTTTCGGAGAAAACTGTTTCCGATAAGGCCATCAACTTTTTCCATATGCTGAAAATGTCCGTCAACAATTACAGCCCCGAACTGTTCTGCTTTTCCGGTTACTGATTTAACTGTAAGCATTGCGGCTTCACATCCTTTATTATCCATTTCCGGATTAACCATGAGGCAACTTGTTGGCGTATAGGTTTTAAGTCTTTCACGCCATATCATAGATACGGTGGCACCGGTATCCAGGATCAGGTGGTATTTATGACCAGATAGCTCGACATCAAAAACCATTCCACTGGAAGATCTCTGGAAAGGAAGTTCTTTAAACCCTTTTGGTGGCTTGTTTTTATCGGTAACGCTATTTGTTATTGTGAGTGAATTAGAGATGTAATCTAATATTATCTGTTTATCTTTGAAAGCATCAAGACCCACAACAGGTTTATCGGGTAAATTTCCTTTTTTGTAAACTAGCAGTCCCCACGGTTTAAATGGAGTAATGCTCACGTTTTTAAATTCTATATTGTTTACGTTTAAGGAGCTGACTGAATATTTTATATTTTTCTGAACCTTACCGGTTAAATCTGTACTGTAATAAATACTTTCTTTTTTGAGTCCTTTAATTTTCTTTATCTGAGATTCGTAAAGATAAAACCCCATAGAAGAGCCTGTATCAATCATTGCATATACTGGTTGTCCATCAATAATAAATGTTGAATAGGGAACGGAATATTTATCAAAGTTCAGCTTTAGAGTTATAGGTTTTTCTAAATTATCAATGGAATTATTAGCGACGGAATTATTTGATAAAATGGCTAAGGCAAAAAATGACAGAATAGATAACCAAGAGTTAAATCTTATCATTGTTGGAATTCGCTATTTTTATTTTGGATATTTTCTATTATTGTTTCTTCACTAACACCAGCCTCAATCAGGTGTGATGCAGCGCGACTGAGAAAAACCCGCATGGATGGACAGAAAACGGTTTTATTATGAAAGCGATTGGTTGGTGAAAAACGGTTAACCAGACGACCACCATGACAGATTTTACTCCATATACAGTCATTGCAATCTTCAGGTAATTCGCTATTCAGTGAAGAATATTCTTTAGCATTAGTTGATTCGAGCACGCTTGAGAGAGTTAATTCTCTGACATGACCAATGGGATTAAATATTTTATCTGAGGTTGATCGCAGGGTGTCATCAATACGTAGCAGACCATCAGACGTTACAGTGAAAGCATAAACCGATTCAACATTGGCACTTATGCCTATAACACGGTGAAACTGGCTATTAAGCATTGTACCGAGGTATGTGTTAAAGATCCTGACAAAAATATTTGGTTGACCGTCAGCAAACCAAGCGTCAAGCGCCTCATTGAGGAATCGGCCAATACCCTCGGCGTCAGTGCTATCAGCATGTTGATCATCAGGTATGAGGAAATCGAAACGCTGGCATTTGAGCTCTTTTGAGAAGTGATGATAAATTTCTCCTCCATTTGCGTTAGCATTTGCCACAGAGAGAATTCCTGGTTCTGCCGGAATACGTCCTTGTGCCCACGCATTTTGCAGCATACGTAAGCCATTAACTGTTCCTTCGTAAGTGCTTTTTCCTTTTCGATCTAATCGGTGCCTATCATTAATGTGTTTTGGTCCGTCTATAGATATGCTTGCATGAACCTGATGTTTTTCAAAAAGAGCAATCCATTCATCATCAATCAGAATACCATTGGTCTGTAATGCCAGAACTAGCTGAGAATTACCATAGTTACCCTCGCGGAGAATCTCACACATTTGATTGAAACGTTCTTTTTTCATCATCAGTGGTTCGCCACCGTGAAAATCGACCTGAATCACCTCAATATGGTTTTCTATTACAGAGCGTTCAAAGAATCCTCTCAGTGCCGCTATATTATCAAGAGATATAATTGGAGCACTGTCAGCAGCCAATGTATTTCCCATATTAAATACATAGCAGTAAGTACAATTAATATTGCATCGTTCACTGACTTTTAGAATTATTTCAAGATGTTTAATCTTCTCATTTTTTATTAGCGCCATCGTCACATCTCCATGAATAAAATAGGAGAGATAAACGCATCTCTCCTATTTGTTTTAGGCTTATTATAGAGACTTGCTCCAATTTCCAAAGGCATTCACCCAGCCACCGGAAACTGTATCTAATAGACTATCAACGAGTTCTTTTCGCTGAGTTTTATTTTTATCTGAATTGATTATTTGAGATTTATTTTCTGCTATTTCACGTTGTAATTTGCTCATGGTATCTCCTTATTTTTCAAATGAGATGTCATATCTAAACGAGTGATGACTTCCGGAGTATAGAGTTAGTTATTTATACGAATGCTAAACAACAGTCATAACGATTGATATACAGTTTTGTTACTTGTTTTAAATATCACTGTTACGTATTTATTTTTCAGGTATGAATACCTGAAAAATAAATATATTTAATGAGGGCGGTGTGTCATCAACAAGGATAAATATCAAACCGATGATTTTTGGTAGTGATAGCTGCGGATGCTTTAATTCCGGCCATTGGTTCGGCGTAATCAGGCCGTTTCACTACAACACGGCGCTTTGCCAGAGCGCGGGCTGGTTCTAACAGCGCATCAGCATCTTCATCAGCACCCACGAGAGACTGGAATACACGCATTTCTTTTTTGACCAGAGCACTTTTTTGTCGATGCGGATACATCGGGTCAAGATAAACCACATCCGGTTGCGGAGTGATATCTGTCAAGGCGGTAATACTTGAAGCGTGGATTAAGGTCATGCGTTCCTTCAGCCATCCACCGATTTCTTCATCCTGATAACCACGTTGTAGCCCGTCATCCAGCAATGCTGCGACGACCGGATTGCGCTCCAGCATTCTGACATGGCAACCGATTGAGGCCAGAACAAAAGCATCCCTTCCTAGCCCTGCTGTGGCATCAACAACTGTGGGTAAATAATCTTTCTTGATGCCGACTGCTTTCGCAACGGCTTCACCGCGCCCGCCACCAAAGCGGCGGCGATGCGCCATTGTTCCGGTCACGAAATCAACATAAATTCCGCCCAGCTTCGGCTCATCGCGTTTACGCAATTCCAGCCGTTCGGGGGTCAGAACCAAGGCCATAACGGAATCTTCATCGTGTACCAGATCCCAGCGTTCCGCCAAATGAGATAAGGCGCTGCTATCAGCGCCCTGTTCGCAAATCAAACAAATTTTCACGCGAGTTTCCACACAAATTATCCCGTGATCCCAGCGCTTTTCAGCATGGCATCCAGTTTGGGTTCGCGGCCACGGAAGCGGACGAACAGCGTCATTGGATCTTCAGAACCGCCACGGGACAGGATATTGTCGAGGAATGACTGACCGGTTGTACGGTTGAAAATACCTTCCTCAGAGAAACGGGAGTAGGAATCTGCTGCCAGTACGTCAGCCCACAAATAGCTGTAATAGCCTGCGGCATAACCACCATTAAAAATATGGCTGAAAGAGTTAGGGAAACGGTTCCATTCTGGTGATGGTACAACAGAAACCTGTTCTTTCACGGAGTACAGCGTTGGCAGTATTTGAGCGCCTTTTTCCGGATCATATTCAGCATGCAGGCGGAAATCGAACAGACCAAACTCCAGCTGACGCAGGATAAACATCGCGGACTGATAATTCTTCGCTGCCAGCATGTTATCCAGCATTTCCTGTGGCAGAGGCTCATTCGTCTCGTAGTGACCGGAGATAAACGCCAGTGCTTCCGGCTCCCAGCACCAGTTTTCCATAAACTGACTTGGTTGTTCTACCGCATCCCACGGAACACCGTTAATGCCGGCAACATCCAGTGTTTCGATTTCAGTCAGCATATGGTGCAGGCCGTGACCAAATTCATGGAACAGCGTTATCACTTCATCGTGAGTAAACAGAGCCGGTTTGTCACCCACTGGTTTATTGAAATTACAGGTCAGGTAAGCAACTGGTTTTTGCAATTCGCCGGAAGCAAAACGCATTCTGCCAGCACAGTCATCCATCCATGCCCCGCCACGCTTATGCTCACGGGCATAGAGATCCAGATAGAAGCTACCGCGCAGTTCTCCTTTTTCATCATACAGTTCGAAGAAACGAACATCAGAATGCCAGGTTTCTACATCGTTGCGCTCTTTGGCGGTGATGCCATAAATGCGGCGAACAACTTCGAACAACCCTTCAACGGCACGTTGTTCAGGGAAATAAGGGCGCAGTTGCTCATCATCAATGGAAAAATGATGCTGTTTCTGTTTTTCGCTATAGTAGGTCACATCCCAGGCTTCCAGCTTATCAACACCGTAATGTGAACGGGCAAAGTTTGTCAGTTCTTCCAGCTCTTTCTTGCCCTGACCATGCGCACGGTTAGCCAGATCATTCAGGAAATCGAGTACCTGCTGAGGATTTTTTGCCATTTTGGTGGCAAGGGATTTTTCTGCATAGCTTGCGAAACCCAGCAATTGAGCGAGTTCATGACGTAATGCCAGCATTTCCGCCATAATCGCGTTATTGTCCCATTTCCCGGCATCTGGTCCTTGATCGGATGCTCGAGTCGTGTAGGCGTAATACATTTCCTGACGCAGTTCACGGTTATCAGCATAAGCCATGACAGGAAGATAGCTTGGCATATTCAGCGTCAGTAACCAGCCTTCCTTCTCTTTGGCTTCTGCGGCGGCTTTGGCAGCAGCTTTGGCACTTTCAGGTAAACCAGCCAGATCGTTTTCATCGGTAATGAGTTTCGTCCAGCCCATCGTGGCATCCAGTACGTTATTGCCGAACTGGGAACCCAGCTCTGACATACGGGCTGCAATTTCACCGTAGCGTTTCTGTTTTTCTTCCGGTAAACCAATGCCGGATAACTCAAAATCGCGCAGAGTATCTTCGATAGACTTGCGTTGTGGCTGGGACAGTGAATTAAAAATTTCACTCTCTTTTAGTGACTTATAAGCCTGATATAGACCTTTATGCTGCCCAAGCCAGGTACTGAATTCGGAGAGCAGAGGCAGGCTTTGTTCATAGGCTTCACGAAGCTCTGGGCTATTTTTGACAGAATTCAGGTGCCCGACTGGCGACCACATACGGGAAAGTTTATCTTGCTCTTCAGAAAGCGGCTGGCACAGACTATCCCAGGTAAAAGCGGAGTTCTCAGTTAAAATTTTCTCAATAACCTGACGGTAGTTTGCCAGCGTTTCTTTTACGGCAGGAACGACATGTTCAGGTTTAATGTCAGCGAACTTAGGCAATACTGAAGATGTCAGTAACGGGTTAGTCATAATGAGCGCCTTATCTTTGTATAGGGGTATAAGCTGTTCTCAGCCTGATATCCCATTATGGGGTATTGAGGATAGATGGGGATAAAATAGCGTGAGTTCAATGCCTGATGTTATGGCTACTGCATTTTCAGTACCTCAGCAATGGTGGTTGGTTCACGCGGACGTTCTTTGGTGAGTTCATGCAGGGGATGCAGTCCGTCCACTGCTTCCAATAACATGAGGAATTGTCGTAATGAAATATTACCGGTACGCTCAAATTTTCTGATAGTGCTATACGGTACGCCGGAACGGCTGGCTAACTCTTCAACAGATGATTTTTGTTGTTTCCGTTGCCGCTTGATAAAATCTTTTAATTCATGTTGCACATCATAGGCGGTGTAGAGAGAAAACATACGAATACCTCTATTGCTATTTTTGCTACTATTGTAGCAAAAATATGGATTATTTCGTATTTTTTGTCACAATAGTAACATTTTATTGATGAAGTCAATTCGACCTGTTTTTGGTTACAACACAGGTAAAATAGTCATCATAAAAAAAGCCAGCAGATGACTGTACTGGCTCATTGATAATAGTGATCTGAATATAGGGTGTGGATCATATTTATTCATAACTGAAATAAGGCACTATTATCAGTGCCTTATTATTGATTAAACAAATAATTATCCGGTAATGCCTAGCCTTTTCAGCAGTGCATCCAGTTTTGGTTCGCGACCACGGAAGCGGATAAACAGTGTCAGAGGGTCTTCTGAACCACCGCGTCCCAGATAATCATCAAGGAATGACTGACCAGTTGTGCGGTTGAAAATACCTTCTTCAGAGAAGCGTGAATAAGCATCTGCTGCCAGTACATCAGCCCACATATAGCTGTAATAGCCCGCTGCATAGCCACCGTTAAAGATATGGCTGAAAGAGTTCGGGAAGCGTTCCCAGTCTGATGACGGAACGACGGAAACATGTTCTTTCACTGACTCCAGTATTGGCAGGATCTGATCCTCTTCTTCCGGGTCATATTCAACATGTAAACGGAAATCAAACAGACCAAACTCCAACTGACGCAGCATCTTCATGGCCGCCTGATAATTTTTCGCTTCCAGCATATTATCCAGCATTTCTTTCGGCAGAGGTGCATTTGTCTCGTAATGACCTGAGATAAATTCCAGTGCTTCCGCTTCCCAACACCAGTTCTCCATAATCTGGCTCGGACATTCTACGGTATCCCACGGTACGCCGTTAGTACCGGCAACATCCAGAGTTTCAATCGTAGTCAGCAGTGTTTGCAGGCCGTGTCCAAATTCGTGGAACAGCGTTGAAACTTCAGAATGTGTAAACAGCGCGGGTTTACCGCCTGCAGGCCCACTGAAGTTACAGTTAATGAAAGCAACGGGTTTCTGCAACTCGCCGGAAGCAAGGCGCATTCTGTCAACATAACTGCTTTGCCATGCTCCGCCATTTTTACCTGCGCGGGCATAGAGGTCCATATAGAAACTACCAAGCAGTTCCCCTTTATCATTATAAAGCTCAAAGAAACGGACATCAGAATTCCAGGTTTCTACATCGTTGCGCTCTTTGGTGGTGATGCCATAAATGCGGCGAACAACTTCGAACAGCCCTTCAATGGCGCGTTTTTCCGGGAAGTAAGCACGCAGTTGCTCTTCATCAAAAGAGAAATCGTGCTGTTTTTGTTTTTCGCTGTAATACCTTACATCCCAGCTTTCCAGCTCATCAACACAGTAGTGGGATTGGGCAAACTCGCAAAGTTCTTCCATCTCCCTTTCACCCTGTCCATGGGCACGGTCAACCAGACCGTTTAAGAAATCGAGCACTTCTTTTGTTGTCTTTGCCATTTTGGGTGCGAGAGAATTTTCAGCGTAGTTTTTAAAACCTAACAGCAGAGCAAGTTCATGACGCAGCGCGAGAATTTCTTCCATAATCGGGTTATTGTCCCACTTACAGGCATTCATACCCTGATCAGAAGCACGGGTCATATAAGCGGTATAGACTTCTTCACGCAGTTCACAGTCATCGGCATAGTTCATCACTGCACTGTAGACTGGCGGATCCAGCGTCAGTAACCAGCCTTTTAAGTCTTTCGCTTTAGCGGCAGCTTTGGCTGAACTTTTTATGTTTTCAGGTAAACCAGACAGATCGCAGACATCGGTGACGAGCTTTGTCCATCCCATTGTGGCATCCAGCACATTGTTGCCGAAGCGGGCGCTCAGCTCAGACAAGCGAGCCGTGATTTCACCGTAGCGTTTTTGTTTCTCTTCCGGTAATGCAATGCCGGATAGAGTGAAATCAAGCAGCTTATCTTCTACAGCCTTACGCTGTGGCTGAGACAGTTTTTCAAACTCAGGACTTTCTTTCAGTGATTTATAAGCCTGATATAGCCCTTTGTGTTGACCCATCCAGGTCGAGAACTCAGAATTCATTGGCAGGCATTGTTCATAAGCCACCCGGAATTCCGGTGTATTTTTGACGGAATTGAGATGAGATACAGGAGACCAGACGCGCTCAAACTGATTCCTTGCCTCAGAGATTGGCTGACATAAATTATCCCAGGTAAATTGACTATTTTCGTTCACCACTTTCTCAATGACCTGACGATATTTAGCCAGTATTTCTTTCACCGCGGGCACAACATGTTCTGCTTTAATAGAAGCGAATTTTGGTAGTCCAGAAAAATCTAATAATGGATTAGTCATAATGAGCACCTTATTAGTATTAGTGTAATTGGGTAATACCGATGTCCCAAGGAGTTGTTGTTGAAAGACGGGAATAAGATATCGTGAGTTAAATTTAAAAGCCGCATTTTTCTTTGAATAATAATGCTCTTTTTATATCAGTGATCTGCGAAGTGATGTTATAAGAATAAAAAATAAAATTAAATGACAGAATAAATTAAGTGGCAGGGGAAATAAAAAGCCAGCAAATTTAAATGCTGGCTTAATAAAAAGTTTTAAATAATAAATTTGATTTTAGATAGGTTTCTCTATTGAGTTATAAAGCGTATCCAATTGGTTAATTCGTTGGCGATAACTATTAGTCAGGCAGGATATATTAGCTCCACATTGCTGACGCTGTTTCAGCCATGCCTGCTGGCTATTATACATCTCTCCTGATACACCCATTGCAAATAATCCGTGTAGGAAGTGATACTTCACACTCATCTCTACATCCAAATCATTCAGCTTCTGGCTGGCACAAATTGCCTTTTCATCAGGGGCTTTGGCTTTTGCACAATCAAAGCTGGCTGCGAGGCTGATTGGCGACAGCAGGAATAATAAAAACAGCACATACCGCATTATTTTTCCTTATCCGGAGGAACGACAGGCCCCGGCCCCATTGGTAATTTGGGTACTTTAGCGTCTTCATAATTGAAGGATTGTGGTTTACCGGTTGCATCGAGTTTGCAGGAGAACTGAATATTTTTCCAGCCATTATCGGTCCGATACATACCAGCCCCGACTAATTCTGAGGAACTCACTAATTTGATGCTATCTGGTGATACATCACCAAGGAAAACTTTATCGGCATCTTTGTGAAGTTGTTGAATAATCGGTAAAGCAAAAGGACGGCAAATAAATTCAGCGATTTTTTTAGCATCTGACCACTTATTTATATCTTTTAGGGCTGATTTATCGATAACTTGTTTATCAATTTGTTGTTGAAGGTATTTTTGCTGATTCTGAGATAATTGAAATGTGGGGGATTCGGCTTGTATGGCAGAAGAGAAAACCAGACAACTGATACCAAGACAGGTTAAATATTTTGCATAACACATAGCAAGATACTCCGACGAATAGGTAATCGGAATAAGTATGGCACAGGTTTTCAGGCTGTGCCATCATCGTTTTGTGTTCATCATCGTCGAGTTTAGATATATAGAATGTGCTAACTCAATTCTATATAAATTATCTTAATTCATATATAAATCATTCGGTTATAACCAGATCGTTTACAGACGAATCATGACTGATATAACCATCACGACAATTTGACTCACTATCATCACAAACAAAGTTAACCGGAACCTGACAGTTTGTCCCCGGTGTTGGATAAAAATAAGTTCTCCATCCATCTTCCATATCGATATAGTCAGTCAGCAATTTTACATTACAATATTTTTGTTCTCCGTTTGGTGCATCATATTCAATATTCCATGTCACCCATTTAGCTGATGCATTGCAATTATGAAATATATTATCATCATCTTCTAAATTGAAATGTTTTTCCTCATAACGAGATAAAGTAAACTCATCTTTTGGCCCGGCACCATACATACATTCATATTGATCACGTTTAATTTTAACTACAGCAGTCTTACTGGCATTTAACATGTACATGTTATAATATGCAGAATATACAGATGGTTTACCTGTGTGCTTTCTCATCACTTTTTTGTGAGTATATAAAAATGTATTGTCTTTGGTTAATGAACAGCCTGCAATAAGCATTATGCTTAAATATAGAATATATGAGATATATTTTTTTAATGATTTCATTTTTATTTCCTTTTTATTATTTGTGTCGTATTTTAAAATCACACTTTCGGCGAGATTATTAATATGGTGAAAAAATCCACCAACAAAATTGTAATTTTTAAAATAAATAC
>NZ_CAWQJR010000205.1:0-23082 GCF_963894935.1 Xenorhabdus sp. PB61.4 | reverse complement strand
CTATCCAAGATTGGCGTCTTGCGATGAGTCGTTTTATGATTGAATTTGGTGACCGTTTAGACGGTCACGTTTAAACGAAAATGGCGATTACACAAAATACTAAACAAGGTCACAAAATTACATTTTTACCTTACAGATAGCGCGCTCTATTTTTTCTTTTTATTTCAACTTGATGCTGGAGTATATCGTTAATCATTGCTTCATAATAATTATTGAAAATATCAACAGACTGATTGATTATCCGATTACGTAAAACATCCTTTATACAATAACTATCTAATTCTATTGGAATAGCAGAAAGACATTACCATCTATGAAATAGATCTCCTTTAATTTTTATCTGGTTCAATCACATTGTTCCATAAACATAGTATTGAATATATGAATCTACGCACTGCTTCCTATAAAAGAAAACAATGTATGAGATTTACGATAGGCATTATCTATTTCTAATAATATGATTTATTTTATTATTCTGATTTTTTACACAGTGCAGAGCCGTTATCGCGCCATTGCGCCGTGTTTTGAGAATAGAAAACCATAATAGGCCTTTTACAGACCTATAATAACCTAAGAGATACTTTCAACATCCATCCCGGCATCTTTCCAGCCGGAAAACCCGTTTTTAAAGTGGCGGGCACGAATGCCTTTGGCGCGTAATAATTCAAGGGCATTGGCAGAAAGAACGCAGTAGGGGCCACGGCAGTATGCGATAAGATTTGAGTTAGAAGTCAGTTCCTCTAATCTGCTCTCCAGTTCATCAATCGGGATATTGACGGCATTCGGTAAATGCCCCTGATTGAACTCTTCTTTTGGCCTGACATCCAATAATATGGTGCTCTTTTCCTTGATTCGATCCAACAATTCATCCCATGAAATAGCTTCCTGATTATCCATATCATCAATCAATCTGCGCATTTCTGCCCGATTAAACTCAGCATATTTCTGGATAGTGGTAATGATATCCATCACCGGACCATCCCCCAGACGATAAAACACATGTTTACCGACTTTACGGGATTGCAGGATCCCTGAACGTTTTAAATGTTGCAGATGCTGGGATGTGTTGGCAATAGACAGACCGGAAAGCTCTGACAGGCATTCGACAGATTGCTCAGAACTCATCAGGCACTCAAGTAAAGTCAGGCGATGGACATTTCCCAGTACTTTAGCTATTTCGGCAATCTCAACAAGAATTTGTTTATCAAACATTGACATCTGGTTCCCAATATCATGATATTCAATGAATCTATTGAATATCATGATATCAAAGTTTTTCCAATGGTTCGAGTACTAGGCAAAGTGATGACTAATACGGCTTATATACTTCGTCTTTCACTTTGCCTCTTTGTTGGCTGTGCTCACTCGCCCCAGTCACTGGTTTTATAAATATATGGTTATCTATGTTCCTGAGGATGAGTTTTCCGGAATATCGCGATCATTGTCACATTTTTATGACGAGAAATTTGAGTGATTTACAAAAGAAACTATGCTTTAAAATTGAATGATCACTATCTTAAACATTTACGCAGATGTACTTGTTGTTCTTTAAGTTGAAGTTATTGTCAGTTGCTTCACTTAAAGATCTTTAGGGTATAAGTCCTGACAATGATTTCCTGAATTGCTGTGTCGGAAAGGTTGTCAGGTTTTTTTTCGCCTGAATAAAGCGCACCACTTTGTATTCCATTCAATATACCCATAGTCTTTCAAGTTGTCCTTTTGTGGTCTGCATTCTACTCATTCTGGTTATCGTTTCATAAGTATAGTTTATCTATACTTCTGGTGTGCTAAAAGGACTCTGCCTTTGACCGAGCAGTTGCTGCCACGGTACATCTTGAAATCCATGGGGTATAGAAAAATAACACGCTATGGAAGAATGGGGAAAAAATAGTATGAAATACCAGCTATTAGCTCAGGAAATTATTGCGGATGTTGGTGGTCAGGGGAACATTATCAGTCTTATCCATTGTGCTACCCGGCTACGATTTAAATTGCGGGAGAGTGCTCTGGCTAACATTGATAAGTTAAAAGCTCAGTCAGGTATTATCACGGTTATCGAAAGCGGAGGCCAGTTTCAGGTAGTTATCGGGAATCAGGTTGGTGATGTTTATCAGGCTGTTCAGCAAGAACTGGCTTCTGCTGAGCAAACATCAGATCCCGCTGAGCTTCCGAACTTTGCTAATAATAAAAAAGATAGCCTTTTTAACCAGTTTATTGATGTTGTATCCGGTATTTTTACCCCATTTTTAGGTGTTATGGCGGCGGCGGGTATTTTGAAGGGGCTGCTTGCGGTTGCTGTTACTCTGAAATGGATGTCTCTTGATAGCGGGACTTATCACGTCTGGTATGCTGCCAGCGACTCTTTGTTCTACTTTTTTCCGCTATTGCTCGGTTATACAGCCGGTAAGAAATTCGGCGGCAATCCTTTTATTACGATGGCTATCGGGGGAGCATTGGTCCATCCGATGATTATCTCTGCCTTTAAGGCCTCAACAACAGCGGGAAGTACTACCGAGTATTTCATGGGGATCCCGCTCTCATTCCTGAACTACAGTGCATCGGTAATCCCCATTATTTTTGCTTCCTGGGTTAGCTGTAAAGTAGAGAGAAAGCTGAATGATCACATTCCTGCCACGATTAAGGGATTTGTCACTCCTCTTATTTGCCTCATATTGATTGTTCCGCTGGTGTTTCTGGTTATCGGGCCAATGGCTACATGGCTGAGTCAATTGCTGGCTGGTGGTTATCAGGCGGTATATGGGGTAGCTCCTGCACTGGCCGGGGCGATTATGGGAGCAGTCTGGCAGGTTTTTGTGATTTTCGGCCTCCATTGGGGATTCGTTCCTCTTGCTATCAATAATTTGGCGGTTCTCGGGCACGATACATTAACACCTCTGTTGCTTCCCGCGGTGATAGGGCAAACAGGGGCGGCCTTTGGGGTATTTCTGCGTACGCGGGATGCGAAATTAAAAATGCTGGCGGGTTCTGCTGCGACCTCCGGTATGTTCGGTATTACTGAACCTGCGGTTTATGGTGTGACTTTGCCTTATCGACGACCATTTATTTTTGGCTGCGTTGCGGGGGCAATTGGTGGTTCGGTGGTGGGGTATTACCAAGGCGCAATTTATTCAGCGGGGCTGGTGAATATTTTTACCTTCACTCAGATGATCCCACCAACAGGTATCAATAACACGGTGTGGGGAGCAATGATTGGCACAGCGCTGGCTTTTATCATTTCCACTGTACTGACATGGCTGTTCGGGCTTCCGGCCTCTTCTAATTCTTCGCACAGGCTTTCTACAAAAGAAAGTCAACAGTGAAAATTATCATTAAAACCCTATTGATCAATTAGTTTGTAACCCGAGAGGATATTTGTATGAAACAGTTTCCGACACATTTTCTGTGGGGAGGAGCCATTGCTGCCAATCAGGTTGAAGGCGCTTATTTAGCTGACGGGAAAGGTCTTTCTACTTCGGATGTCCAGCCGCAGGGCATTATGGGGCCGGTCATTGAGCGAGAGTCTGAGAGTACACAATATCTTAAAGATATCGCTATCGATTTTTACCATCGTTATCCAGAAGATATTGCTCTGTTTGCAGAGATGGGATTCACTTGTTTGCGTACTTCCATCGCATGGAGCCGGATTTTTCCTCAGGGCGATGAAATGCAGGCCAATGAAGCGGGTCTGGCATTTTATGACAGGTTATTTGATGAAATGGCGAAATACGGGATTCAGCCAGTAATTACACTATCCCATTATGAAATGCCGTGGGCGTTGGTTAAAAAACACGGTGGATGGGGAAATCGTAAACTAATTGATTTCTTTGAGCGTTATGCGCGCACCGTTTTTACTCGTTATCAGAAAAAAGTGAAATTGTGGCTGACATTCAATGAAATCAATATGTCACTACATGAACCACTAACCGGCGTCGGGTTGCCGAAAAACAGTGCACAGTCAGAAATCTATCAGGCCATTCATCATCAATTGGTTGCCAGTGCCCGCGCGGTAAAACTTTGCCATGAAATTATCCCTGATGCCCGTATCGGCAATATGTTACTGGGTGGGCTGATGTATCCACTGACTTGTAAACCGGATGATGTGTTGGCTACTCTCCGGCAAAACCAGAAGTGGCTGTTTTTTGGTGATGTTCAGGCTCGTGGAGCATATCCGGGTTATATGCTGCGTTATTTCCGGGAAAATGGTATTGAAGTCACGATAACTGAACAGGATAAGCTTGAGATGCAAAATACGGTGGATTTTATCTCATTCAGTTATTACATGAGTGGCTGTACTTCCGGCAATGAAGCGGACTATCAGAAAAAGCAGGGCAATATTCTGAACATGATCCCGAATCCCCATCTGGCCAGTTCAGAATGGGGATGGCAGATAGATCCTGTCGGATTGCGAACGTTACTGAATTTATTATGGGATCGTTACCAGAAGCCGCTGTTTATTGTTGAGAATGGTCTGGGAGCCAAAGATACCGTAGAAGCCGATGGCACAATTCAGGATGATTACCGGATTAGCTATCTTAATGACCATCTTGTGCAGGTTAGGGAAGCCATTGAAGATGGAGTGGATGTCATGGGTTACACCAGTTGGGGAGCCATTGATTTAGTTAGTGCTTCAAAAGCGGAGATTTCCAAGCGTTACGGATATATCTATGTCGATCAGAATGAGCAGGGAACTGGAACACTGGAACGCCGCCGTAAGAAAAGTTTCTATTGGTATAAACAGGTTATTGAAACTCATGGAGGCAGCCTGATTTGAGTCCGCTTAGCTTCTCAAAGGTTCTGATGTATTCAGAACCTTTTCAAAATATAATTTCTGCTGGTTGAGCAATAACAACAGACAGCCAGCATTAAGATCTTAACGGCGGGCACTTTTAGGCCTGAAGGCTGAGACAACGCTTTCATTAGTTTCGATATAGGGGCCATCTAACAACTGAATGCAATAAGGCACACTGGCAAAAATTCCGGGTACTAAGACTTTCCCGCTATCATCTTTCAGCCCTTCCAGCGTTTCTGCTATAGCTTTAGGCTGCCCGGGTAAGTTAAGAATTAATGCCTGATTGCGGATCACGCCTACCTGACGGGATAAAATTGCGGTGGGCACAAATTGAAGGCTGATTTGGCGCATTTGCTCACCAAATCCGGGCATTTCACGATCAGCAACTGCCAGAGTTGCATCCGGGGTAACATCACGACGAGCAGGGCCTGTTCCACCTGTTGTCAGAACTAAATGGCAGCCCAATTCATCAACTAATTCGCACAGAGTTTGCTCAATCAGGATTTGCTCATCAGGGATCAGGCGGGCTTCTATACTGAAAGGCGTCGTTACCGTTTTTCCCAACCATTCTTCTAATGCAGGTAGACCTTTGTCCTGATAAATACCATTGGAAGCACGATCAGAAACAGACACGAGGCCAATGCGTAATACATTCATGCGAACCTCAATTAACAGCAAATGATAAAGATAGTGAAAGTGAAAAAGGCGACATGGTTATTATGTCGCCTTTAAGGAAGAAAAAATATACACTTCGTCTTTCAAGTTGCCTCTTTGTTGGCTACGCTCGTTCACCCCAGTCACATAGTTATCTATGTTCCCAGGGATTCTCTCCCTTGCCGCACGCGATGCAACTCGAAATCCATTGGGTATAGTGTGTCGCTCAGGACTACAGCAAGTCAGCGATCATGCTCTCAAGTTTACCCTGATCGATAGCAAACTTACGGATACCTTCCGCCAGTTTTTCGGTTGCCATCGCATCCTGATGATGTTCCCAATAGAACTCAGCTTCAGTCATTGCCGCAGGGCGTGGCTTGATTTCACCTTCATAGCTGAGTTTGTGCTCAACTTCACCTGCTGTTTCAGACAGCTCTTTCAGCAATGCAGGAGAGATAGTCAGACGATCACAACCAGCCAGTTCCAGAATTTCACCGGAGTTACGGAAACTTGCACCCATAACAACGGTGTTATAGCCGTGCTCTTTGTAGTACTGGTAAATTTCAGAAACAGAAATCACACCCGGATCTTCGTTTGGTGCGAATTCTTTCTTATCGCTGTTTGCTTTGTACCAGTCCAGAATACGGCCAACGAATGGAGAAATCAGGAAAACACCTGCTTCCGCACAAGCACGAGCCTGAGCAAAAGAGAACAGCAGAGTCAGGTTACAGTTGATACCTTCTTTTTCCAGTCGCTCCGCAGCGCGGATACCCTGCCATGTGGAAGCCAGTTTGATCAGGATACGGTCATTGCTGATACCCGCTTCGTTGTACAGTTTGATCAGGCGTTTTGCTTTTGCGACACTGGCTTCGGTGTCATAAGAGAGGCGGGCATCCACTTCAGTGGAAATACGGCCGGGGATCAGTTTCAGAATTTCCAGACCGATGTTAACCGCCAATTTATCGCCGGCATCAATGATCTGTTGTTCACGGGAATTGCTCTGAGCACGTGCCCATTCGATGGCTTCATCAATCAGTTGGCGATATTCCGGGATCTGGGCAGCGTTCAAAATCAGAGAAGGGTTAGTTGTTGCATCTTGCGGCTGATACAGTTTCATTGCCGCGATATCCCCGGTATCTGCTACAACTGTTGTCAGTTTACGCAGGGAAGTCAGTTTATCGGTCATGTTTAATATCTCATCGTTATACGTAAAATCTTTGGCATTGTTGCCTCGCCATCCTGTGATAATAACATGGTCAGGCTCGGCTCGTAAGCTAGGAAAATCCTATCGTTGTTATTCCCCTTTTTCCGGTTATTTTTGCTAAATTGGAGAGGAAAAGCCTCGATTATTGAGAATAACCATTCAAAAATTCGGAACAAAATCATGCTTATTACTATTTCACCGGCCAAAACACTTGATTATGAAAGTCCGCTTGCCACAAAAAAGTATAGCCAACCTGCATTACTGGAGGAGTCAAAACAGTTAATTGATGTTTGCCGTACGTTAGCGCCGGCACAAATCAGCAGCTTGATGGGGATCAGTGACAAACTGGCGGGGCTGAATGCCGCACGTTTTGGAGAATGGCAGCCGGATTTTACACCGGAAAATGCTCGTCAGGCGATCTTGGCTTTTAAAGGCGATGTTTATACCGGGATGCAGGCAGAAACGTTCTCAGATGCTGATTTTGATTTTGCCCAGACTCATTTAAGAATGTTATCCGGATTATATGGGGTTTTGCGTCCGCTTGACCTGATGCAGCCTTACCGTCTGGAAATGGGGATCAAACTGGAAAATCCCCGTGGTAAGGGTTTGTATAAATTCTGGGGAGATCGCATTACGGAGAATCTGAATGCGGCACTGGAACAGCAGGGGGATGATGTTCTGGTCAATCTGGCATCCGACGAGTATTTCAAATCCGTCAATACGAAAAAGCTGGTAGCACGGATCATTAAGCCGGTCTTTCTGGATGAAAAAAATGGCAAATACAAAGTTATCAGCTTCTATGCGAAAAAAGCCCGTGGCCTGATGAGCCGGTTTATCATTCAGAACCAATTAACTGATCCTGCTCGGCTGGTGGAGTTTAATCTGGAAGGATATGCGTTTGATGAATCCTTATCTAAAGGAGATGAGCTGGTGTTTAAACGCCCCGAGCAGCATTGATAACCAGTAGCATTGATAAGTCGTGTCACTCCACAATAATTGGTGGAGTGACAAATGCTAGGTTATTTCGCGGCTTTTGCCATCAGAAATTCGCGTAATGTAGCGAAATCAGCAGGCAGGAGGTGGGATAACAATTCCATATCTGCACGTTCTGCTAATTCTTGTGGCAATGGTAATGTCTGGCCGAGTGTCTCTTCGACACTTTCCTTGAATTTTGCCGGATGTGCAGTTCCCAGGAATAAACCATATTCACCATCCTGTAACTGATCACGCAGAACTCGATAAGCAACCGCAGCATGTGGCTCAGAAATATAGCTTTTTGCTGCAAGCTCTCGCATGGTGTCTTGCGTGGTTTTGTCATCGACAACGCCATTGCCCAGCTCGCTGAGTGCCCAGCCTTTACGGTTGAACAGTTCTTCAATACGTGGCCAGTTATTAGGCTGGCTGACATCCATTGCGTTAGAAAGGGTGGCAACGGTTTGATTCGGAAGCCATTTTCCTTCTGCCAGATAGCGGGGAACGGTGTCGTTAACGTTAGTCGCGGCGATAAAACGCTTCACCGGTAATCCCATTGATTTTGCCAGCAGACCCGCGGTCAGGTTGCCGAAATTGCCGCTTGGAACTGAAATTACCAGTTGGTCACGTTTTTCTGCCGGAATTTGTGCAACGGCTTCAAAGTAATAGCAAATTTGAGCCAAAAGACGGCTGATATTAATCGAGTTTGCAGAGTTGAGATGCAGTGCTTGTTTCAGTTCTTCATCATCAAATGACTGTTTAACCAGTGCCTGACAGGCGTCAAAATCACTTTGAATCGCGACAGTGTGGATGTTGCCACCCAATGTGCAGAACAGCTTTTCCTGTAGCGGGCTGATTTTTCCTTCTGGATAGAGGATCACAACCTGCACGTTATTCAGACCATAAAAGGCATGAGCAACCGCCGCACCGGTATCACCGGAAGTTGCGGTCAGAATAGTGACCGGTTGCTCTCCTGCAATCTGAGCCAGAATCTGGGCCATAAAGCGGCCGCCAAAGTCTTTAAAGGCCAGTGTCGGGCCGTGATAAAGCTCAAGTGAGGCGATGTCATCTTCGACAGTCGATACAGGGGCCGGGAAAGCAAACGCATTTTTGACACGTTCAGCTAGCTGGTCAGTCGGGATTTCGTCACCAATAAAAGCTGAAAGTATACGCTGGCTGCGGCTGACAAAATCCAGTTTCAATAATTCATCAATTTCGGCACGACTGAATTCAGGTAAATCCTGTGGGAAAAATAATCCCTGCTGTTTTCCCAATCCTTGTTTAACGGCCTGTGAAAAGCTGACCTGCTCGTGACTGTCTTTTAAATTATATAATTTCATTATTATCCTACCTATTACCCTATCTGTCGTGCGCCTGCGAGATCCAGACGGCAAATATGAACAAAACCTTCATCATTTTGTACGTAATGTTGTTGCAGCCATTGAGCGACGTCTTCAGCTATTGCCATTTCATTGCAAATTGCAAACAGTGTCGGGCCAGAGCCGGAAATACTGCATGCCAGCGCACCCCGTTTTTTTACTCCTTCACGAGCGTTAGCAAAACCGGGTAAAAGCTGTGTGCGATAAGGTTCGCCGACAATATCTTTCATTAAGTTGGCGGCTAAACTGGATTGCCGGGTGTGGCAGGCGTGAATAAATCCGGCAAAATAACGGCCATGATTAATGATATCACTGCGTGAATAGTGGTCAGGCAAAATGGCGCGGGCTTCTGATGTAGAAACCTTGATGCCGGGGTAGGCCATCACCCACAACCAGTCCTCAAAAGCGGGAATGGATTGGGAGACAGCATCTTCCTGCGCCATAATAAGTTGCAGGCCGCCAAGATAACAGGGAGCGACATTGTCATAGTGTACGCCACCGGAAATTCGTCCTTCCAGCTCTCCCATCATCTCCAGTAACTGGTCGCGACCAAAAGGATGGCCGGCATATTCATTTAAGGCAACCAGTGCAGCAACGACTGAACAGGCACTGGAACCCAGCCCGGAGCCTATCGGCATATTTTTTTCCAGCGTCATGGCGACGGGCAGTTCTTTACCCAAACACTGGCAAAAAAGTTGCCAACATTGGTAAACAATATTGTGTTTGGGATTTACGGGCAGTTTGCTGACAAATTTCCCTTCATTACTTAACGTAAACTTCTCTGCGGCTTTGACTGAAACACAATCGCCAAGCAGTGAGCCATCAACCGGAGAAACCGCCGCACCGAGCACATCAAACCCAACCCCAACGTTTCCGATAGAGGCCGGCGCATAAACCCTGACCATCATTAAACTCCCAATTTCCATGATAAAGTGCGTAATATATCAGCAAAAACACCCGCTGCCGTGACATCATTTCCGGCGCCGTAACCGCGCAGTACCAGCGGAATCGGTTGATAATAACGGGTATAGAAAGCCAGTGCGTTTTCACCATTTTTAACTTTATACAGCGGATCATTACCATCAACCGCAGCGATTTTCACCATACAGCGGCCCTGTTCAATAATACCGACATAGCGCAACACTTTTCCTTGCTCTGCGGCATCGGCAACCCGGCGGATAAATTCCTGATCCAACTGTGGCAGGCGTTGCATGAAGTCAGTGACATCACCATTGGAATCAAATGAAGCAGGTAAAACCGGCTCGACGTGAATATCCTCCAATTCCAGTTCATAACCGGATTCACGGGCCAGAATTAAGAGCTTACGCGCAACATCCATGCCAGAGAGATCGTCACGAGGATCAGGTTCAGTGAAGCCTTTTTCTTTTGCCAGCAGGGTTGCTTGCGAAAGTGTCATCCCTTCATCCAGCATACCGAAGATATAAGACAGAGAGCCTGACAGGATCCCGTTGAACTGAACCAGTTCATCACCGGCATTCAGCAAATTCTGTAGATTTTCGATAACCGGCAAGCCTGCGCCTACGTTGGTGTCATACAGGAATTTACGTTTTGAGTTTTCTGCCGCACGACGGATCTCACGATAGTAGGCCATGGAAAGCGTGTTGGCTTTTTTGTTCGGCGTAACAACGTTAAAGCCATCACTCAGGAAGCTGGAATACTGCTCAGCGATAGACTGATTAGATGTACAATCAACGATAACCGGATTCAGGAGATGGTACTCTTTTTCGAGTCGGATTAAACGGCTCAGGCTGAACGGTTCGCTGGCTTCTGACAAAGCCTGCTGCCAGTTATCCAGACTGATGCCCTGCATATCGGTTAACATCGCCCGTGAGTTGGCAATTCCACATACGCGCAGATCAATGTGTTTTTGCTTCAGCCATGACTGCTGGCGGCGGATTTGTTCGATTAATGCACTTCCGACACCGCCTACGCCGACAACAAAGACTTCAACCACCTGAGCGGTATTGAACAGCATTTGATGGCAGAGCCGCACTGCGGTTGTTGCGTTATCATTGTCAATCACTGCGGAGATGGAACGCTCTGATGAGCCTTGCGCGAGAGCAATGATATTGATATTGGCGCGGGTCAGTGCCGAAAAGAAACGGGCAGAGATGCCACGCTGTGTACGCATTCCGTCACCCACGACAGAAATAATGGCGAGATTATCGATAACATCAATAGGATCAAGCGCACCATCTTTTAACTCCAGATAAAACTCTTCGGTCAGCGCTTTCTGTGCTCTGTTCAGCTCTTTTTGCGGTACACAGAAACTGATGCTGTATTCTGATGAAGACTGAGTGATCAGCACAACGGAAATACCTGAACGGGACATCACAGCAAAGACTCTTGCTGCCATACCTACCATGCCTTTCATGCCGGGACCTGAAACGTTAATCATCGCCATATGATTCAGGTTAGTGATCCCTTTAATAAGCATGCTGTCATCTTTTTGCCCGTTCCCGATAAATGTGCCCGGCGCATCAGGATTGACAGTATTTTTAATCAGGCAGGGGATCTGAAACTGGGCGATAGGGGCAATAGTCCGGGGATGAAGCACCTTCGCACCGAAATAGGAAAGTTCCATTGCTTCCTGATATGACAGGCTTTTCAGCAGACGGGCATCGGCAACAGATCGTGGATCACAGGTATAAACGCCATCTACGTCAGTCCAGATTTCACAGCAATCGGCTCGTAAACAGGCGGCCAGCACTGCGGCTGAGTAATCAGAACCATTACGTCCGAGAACGACGAGCTCACCATTATCATTACCTGCCGTAAAACCGGCCATCAGAATAATATGGTCAGAAGGAATATTCAGGGCTGCAATGCGTTTGGAGGATTCGTGAATATCAACTGTGGATTCGAGGTAATGCCCATGAGCAAGCAGGTTTTGAACCGGATCGATCACAGAAACTTTATGTCCGCGGGCTTGTAGTACGGCAGCCATAATCGCAATGGATAATTTTTCACCGCAGCAAATCAGGGAGGCATTAATGCTATCGGGGCACTGTTTTAACAGAGAAATACCATGCAGTGTTTGTTTCAGGTGAGCAAACTCACGCTCCATGAGCGTTTTCAGGTTTTCATAATCGAAATTCGGCTGATGCTCTTTTAACCCCGACAGTAAATCAGTAAATATTTGGATAGTATCGCTGATGTTGGAAACAATATCCTGCCCTGCAACCGTCTTAGCGACCATTGCCACTAAGTGGTTCGTAATTTTTGCGGGGGCAGAAAGGACTAGAGCAACCTGCCCAAGGGGTAGCTCACTTTCAGCGATATCTGCCACACTCAGTACGCGCTGGTAGTTTGCGACTGAAGTGCCTCCAAATTTAAGTACACGCATTGGTATTTCTCTCCTGACTTACTGTTAAAAAAGGGTCAAAAAAAAGCCCGTATCTTGTTGGACACGGGCTTTTTACTATTTTATTTTATGCGTTAGCCCGCACCGTAACTAGTAGTTCCGGTGGTAATCGTGGTGGTTGTGTTTGCAGTGATTACTTTTGAGGTAATTGTATTTTTCGGGCTGATGTCTCGCATAGTTTCCTGTCTGTCTTTTTATTCTGTTCGACCCCTATTGGTTAAAGGAAACTGTGGTCGAAGTCAAATAATTTTTACAATTACAGCGGGAAAAAACACCATTTTCTGTGTTGTAATCGTTCAAAGTATCTTTAACTGATTTGGTCATTATCCGGCTTCAAATATTTTTACCAGCATTTAATTTTATAAAAAACATATTTTGTAATTATTTCGTCTTTATGATAAAACACGCTGATTTTAACATTTGAGTGTTGTGTGATCTCTTTAGAGGTTGGAGATGACGCCACTTTTCATTAACATGAAAACACCAAAAATATAACAATATTGTTAATTTAAAATTAACAATTACAAATAATGTTAACGTGCTACAATTGATTTTGATATGTATCAACAAAAGTTGGTTTTTTTAGAGGGCAAATGCATTACTAGCTGTTATATTGCTGTTAATAGACTAATATAGCTCCTGTTCTGATTGGGGTTTTTTAGGTATGTACCCTCAGAGAAAAGTAACAGGTGCTTTTAGCGTAAAACATATCAACAACATTTATTTTTTAGACATGAGCCGGGTTTTCTGTGATTCAGAACGAGAACAGGATATTTTCTATTAATAATAACGGCTTATGTCATATAGGTTCTATTTTTTTAGCGATTTTAGGTAGCAACTATGCAAACCCCGCACATTTTGATTGTTGAAGACGAAATTGTCACACGCAATACCCTGAAAAGCATTTTTGAAGCTGAAGGGTATGTTGTTTATGAAGCCACTGATGGCTCAGAAATGCACAATATTTTGTCAGATAACGATATCAACTTAGTGATTATGGATATCAATCTGCCAGGCAAAAACGGGTTACTTCTTGCTCGTGAATTACGTGAACAGGCGAATGTTGCCCTGATGTTTTTAACTGGGCGTGATAATGAGGTGGATAAGATACTTGGGCTTGAAATTGGTGCTGATGACTACATCACTAAGCCTTTCAACCCACGGGAGTTAACCATTCGGGCACGTAATCTGCTTTCCCGTACGATGAATTTGAGCCATGTAGGTGAAGAACGTCGTCAGGTTGAAAGCTACAGGTTCAATGGCTGGGAGCTGGATATCAACAGCCGTTCTCTGGTCAGCCCGATGGGAGATCATTATAAACTGCCACGCAGTGAATTCCGTGCGATGCTCCATTTCTGCGAGAATCCGGGGAAAATTCAGACTCGTGCAGAACTGTTGAAAAAAATGACCGGGCGTGAGCTGAAGCCACATGACCGTACTGTCGATGTGACTATCCGCCGGATCCGTAAACATTTTGAATCTACACCGGATACTCCGGAAATCATCGCTACCATTCATGGTGAAGGTTACCGTTTCTGTGGCGATTTAGAAGACTAATCGATACCACATCTATCACCGATTTATTCTAAAAAATATCGTATTTGTAAAAATACCTTATCTTTTTAAAAGCCCTGAATACCTAATGGTATCAGGGCTTTTAATTTATTGCTTGTATTACCTTACTCTTTCCACGGCATAATCGGTACGGCGCTGATAGCATTTTTTGGTGAGCCATCAATAACTTTATCGGAATAAGTTAGGTAGATAAGCGAATTGCGTTTTGGATCGAAAAAGCGAACAACCTGAAGCTTTTTAAATACCAGCGATGTTCTTTTCTGGAAAACAACCTGTCCTTTTTTCGGCGACTTAAGGATTTTTTCTGCTACTTCGATCGGGCCAACCTGTTGACAGGAGATTGCGGCATCAGAAGTATCTTCCGCTAATCCCAAGCCTCCTTTGATACCTCCTGTTTTCGCTCTGCTTAAATAGCAGGTCACATTTTTAACATCAGGATCATCAAAAGCCTCAATGACTATTTTGTTATCCGGGCCAAAAAATTTGAACACAGTATCAACAGAACCTATCTCTTCGGCGTGCAGGATCGTTGGAGAACACAGCAGGACAACAGCAATCACTATTTTCTTAATTGTTACCATATTTAGTCCACTTGAATTAAATAAATGCAGTGAAAATATCCAGTATTAGCATATAATGCGAATTAATGATTTTTGTAACGTCATTTGATTAGTTTATGTATCTATAAAGAAAAACATGGCATTATAGCTAAATATACATGCAAAATGAGTAAACAAAAGGGCTTTAAGCTGGCCTTCATGATTCCCATAATTTTCTAAATACTGCGTGAAAATTCTTTCTTTATCGAAAGCCGCTGGAATCGAAGGTCAGATGGTTTTCATCTACTAATATAAACAGGTAGGAGACGATTATCTAATGATTGATCTTTTCATTTGTTGTAAAGGATCCTAAAGCTGAGCTTGCAAATGATCAGATTTACCATTAGTTTATTCCAAGATTTTCCTTGTTTAATTTAGTGTCTGATCTTTATCCGTTGTGATTATGTCATGGTGCTTTGTTTTATCACGCAAGAGAAAATGCTGCTTCTTAGGAGTAGCAATTTAGGAGTAGCAATAAAGTAACGTTTGTTTGGATAGCCACAATAGGTATTGCTGTCATGACAGGGAAAAGGACTGTGTTGTGAAAACGACGGTATGCCTGATGAAGTGAAAAATCAGGCAATTAAAATCATCTTTGTGTTTGGAAATGATAGGTACTCATTATTAATTAATCTATATAGCATTTTCATCCTTAAATTTTTTTATAACAGTCAGTTATCTTACAGTTGTATGGTTTTCTTTTTGTCTTGATGAATTAGGGAGATGTATGGATCAAACCAACATCATTCGAGATTTGTTGCATTGGCTGGATAATAATCTGGATCGTCCGCTGTCCCTCGATCATGTTGCAGCGAAAGCAGGTTATTCCAAGTGGCACTTACAGCGCATGTTTAAGGATGTTACAGGACAAGCGATTGGTTCTTATATCCGCGCCAGACGGCTGTCTAAAGCTGCTGTTGCGCTGCGTTTGACTGGTCGTCCCATTCTGGACATTGCTCTGCAATATCGTTTTGATTCTCAACAAACCTTTACCAGAGCATTCAAAAAACAGTTTAATCGGACGCCAGCTTCTTACCGCCGAAGTGAAGAGTGGTGTGCTAGCGGTCTTTGTGCTCCTATTATGTTGGATAACAAACCGTTACCTGAACATAAGTTTGTGATTCTGGAAGATCAGTTGCTGACGGGTATTGAGCACAGCTGTTCTTACACTCTGGAGCAATGGTCAAAAGCCTGTACGGAAATGCGCCACAATTACTGGATTGCCTATTTGCAACACGCGGAAGTCTTGCCGCCTAAATTGTATGGCTTGCATCACTCCACCGTCAGCACAGAGCATGAAGATGAGCAGACAGTTTTCTATACCACGGCAATAGAGCCGGAGTATGCGACCTTTGACACCAAGGATAGCCAGCCGGTTGTTTTACCGGGTGGGGAGTACATTTCATTCAGTTATTTTGGTAAAGAAGATCAGCTCGATGAGTTTCTTTCTAATATCTACACTGTCTGTTTACCTCAATTAAATATTACCCGCAGAAAAGGGTATGATGTTGAGCGATACTATCTCACTAATCTTGAAAGGAAAAAATTACAGGATGAGTCTCAAAGCCACGTTGTGGAATTTGAATATCTCATCCCGATTCAGCGCTAACCTTGCAGCTCATCTAGCGCGGGCATATCCAGATGTGTGATATCGCCCGCTGTTTCAACGATCCATCCAGGAGCCAGCCACGGGCTATCCTGATAATCGACTCTTGAGATAGAACAGTTTCTCAGCCGTAAGCGGCGTTCGGAATTGGCCGGTAATCCTAAAATTGAACAGACCAGACTGACTAATGCCATCCCGTGGCTTACCAGTAAAGGGCGGCTTCCGGCTGGCAGATCACGGCAACTTTCCAGCGCGGCACGCACCCGTTCGGATAACTCACTCATGGATTCGCCTTCTGGTATCCGACCATTTGGTGTGCCATCAACGAGACTTTTACGCCATGTTTCTTCTTCTTGGGTCAGGGAATTCAGATCACGGTTTTCAAGAACACCCATGTTTATTTCCCGTAAACGAGGCTCTAATATCACTTCACAACCGCAAGCTTGTGCGATAATTTCTGCGGTTTGGCGTGTGCGACCGAGGTCACTAGTGATAACATGTGTGATGTTCTCTGATTTTACTTTTTGTGCTACCAAGAGTGCCTGACGTCGTCCGGTTTCAGTTAATGGGCTGTCAGATTGTCCCTGAATACGACGAGCCAAGTTCCATTCTGTTTCGCCATGACGAACAAGATATACCTGTAACATATTTATTTTCCGTTATACTGCATCATGAAATAGTTCAAAGGATTACTTATTTATTATGTACCATGTTATTGCTGCAACCACTAACCCTGCGAAAATAAAAGCGATTAGCCTTGCATTTGATGATGTTTTTGGAGCAGGAACATATCGTATAGAAGATGTCGATGTAGATAGCAGTGTTCCTCAACAGCCAATTGGTAATACTGAAACTCGTACCGGTGCCCGCCATCGGGTTATGGCTGCTCGTCAGGTTCGGCCGGAAGCCGATTTTTGGGTCGGTGTTGAAGCCGGAATCGAAGATGACATGACATTTGCCTGGATGGTTATTGAATATAAACAAATTCGGGGTGAATCGCGCTCTGCCAGCCTGATGTTGCCTGAAAAGGTACTGGAAGGCATTCGTGAAGGGCGTGAGCTTGGTCACGAAATGGCTTATTTGACCGGTGTTGATAATATCAAACAGAAAGGTGGAGCAATTGGTTTTTTTACCAATGGTATCCTGACTCGCACTAGTGTTTATCATCAGGCATTGATACTGGCTCTCGTTCCTATTCATCATGAAATTTACAAAGATATTGAATAACCAACTTTAATGATCCAGTCACAGAAGGCCATGACGTTATGGCCTCTGTATCTATACACTTCGTTTTTCAAGTTGCCTCTTTGTTGGCCGCGCTCACTCACCCCAGTCACATAGTTAGCTATGCTCCTGGGGACTCTCTCCCTTGCCGCCGCGACGCACCTTAAAATCCATTGTGTATAATAATATCGAAATGATCTTTTCTAACCGATTATTATCACAATAGATTTACTTCAATAATTGTGTTTCCAGCCATTCTTTGACGTGAGCTGGCGCTGATTTCAGGCTATTTGAACCACGCGTGATTGTTGCAATCCCAACACTAAGTTCGTTTTTCAGCTCGCGCTGGCTCATTTGCCCTCGCATTAATTCTTGAATAATCCGAACTCTGGTTGATAGTGCTGTACGCTCATCGGGTGTCAATAATAACTGCAAAATCTGATGTTGCAAATTTTGTTCGAATGCTGTTTGTAATAATTCTACAAAAGCAAACCAGTCATCACCCTCTTCTGGGGAAAGTGCAGGGTCAATCAAATGATTTTGTGTCATAATTTTTAGCCATACTATTTAACTAGTACAAAATAATACCATAATTGTATCTGAAATTAGTAACGTCTTTGCCATTCTGAGTCGGTTAAGACATTAACTAAATTTCCCATAAAATTATGGTAAAACATGTCATAAGCCAGAACATTTTTGACGTAGGCTCTTGTTTCAGCAAATGGAATACTTTCGATGAATGCGATGGCATTGATGTTTCCCGCACTATTGGCCAGCCAGCGCTCAACATTTCTGGGGCCTGCATTATAAGCAGCACTGGCGAGTATGCGGTTATTGCCGAAATTCTGGTACACCGATTCCAGATATGCAGTGCCAATTTTGATATTCATGGTCGGGTTCATCAATTGGTTACTGCTGGCGTAGCCATCAATTTTTTTACTCTTTGCGGTATGTTCCGCTGTTGCTGGCATGAGTTGCATCAATCCGCTTGCCCCTTTTGGTGAGCGAGCCTGTGGATCCCACGCACTTTCCTGTCGTGCAATAGCCATGGCATAACTTTGTGAAATACTTTTATCTGAAGTGAAATGAGCAAATTCATTTTGCCATGCCAGAGGAAAACGCTCTTCAAGATGATCCCACATTTTGCCGACAATCGTAGCCTGCACACTGAGAGTAGGCCAGTTCTGTTCAAAAGCATAGCGGGCCAGCTGCTCTTTCTTTGTGCTGTTTTGTGCTGAAACGAGGTTGATCCATTCTGAACGTGCCAGATCATCCATATGCCAATACATTAATTCACGTATCCGCTTAATCTGTGGCAACTTAGCAATGGAGGCGTCAGGCCTTTCTGATTTATTGATAACCAGAGGATAGGGCAGATGTAATTTCTGTGCTGCTACCATAGGGTAGAAACCACGGTGTTCCATCAGCTTACGTAGTATTAAGTCTCCTTCTTTTTTCTTTCCTGTATTCAATAAGGTGATGGCGCTCCAGTATTGCCATTCATCTTTTTGCAGGACATTTTTAGGTAAAAGACTTAACCATTCAGCTAACCCTTTTTCATCAGCATTCCTGAGAGCCAGACGGGCACGACGTTCGATTAATGTACTGGAATGTGATGTACGAATTGCGTTATCCCGCCATTTTTCTTGTTCCGGTGTAATCTCCCCCATTAATTGCCAGGCCACGATATCTTTTAATTTCTGTCTTTCTGTTTCATTCATTTTTTGTGCCCGAGCGATGGAAGGAATACTGAGCCGGGCTTTTTCTGTGTTTTTACGGGCAAAATGGGAAAACGCATTAGTGACAAAGAAGCGGGTAAAGTTCGTTGGCTTTACCGTTCTGGCAAAATGTTCAACAGATGTGGGATCACTTTGCAGTTTTTGTAAATGAGCCTTTAAGCTATGGTAGTCGAAGGGTAGTCTATTAATAAGATAATTGGCAAGTGTCGTGTTATTCTCGTTTACGGCAAGTTCGATACGTTGCAATATTAAATTTACGGATAAATAGCCGGAACGCTCCCAGACGTTCAGTAAACTATCACAATCATCGGGTAACGAACTCCCTCGTAACCAAATTTCTCTCGCACCTTCCCACGCCGTCTTGTGCTTTCCGGTTACCCAGTTCGCAAAATAGTAATTGCAGCTTGCTGCTACGGTATTTGGTTTATGGGGGCTGAATGCCAGAAGGCTATGCCAGTTTCCGTCACTCGCCAGTAAATTGATATATCGGGATGACAGAGAATTAGCCGGTGGCAGGGTTGGGTGAGTGTCAATAAAATGGCGTACCTGCTGAGGAGATGTCATTTTTAGGTTATGAACTAATTGCCGATACTCAAGGTAAGGATACAGGGGATAATTCTTCAGTGTGGGCATCAACCGTTCAACTTCTTGCATGTTTTTCGCATCCCATGCGAGTTTTATTGCCTGATACCGCTCACGCTGGGCTTCCAGAGAATCAGCCTGTGCGATACCAACAACAGAAGCCAGACTGACAGCCATGATAAAATGCTGCCACTTATTTATAGTCACATACTCCTCCAGAAAATTGATGGCAACGAACAATACATTAATTGTTTTAATTATAATAATATTGAAGTGTTTTATCATACTAATGAATGTAAAAATTAGTGGTTTGATTGCAAGTTTAGGTAAGAAAAAAGATATGACTTAAATATTATTGGCATAATTGGTTATTAATTTATTTGATTCATACAATACGTTAATTATTTCAATCAGATGATAAAATAGAAAAGCTGCATTTCAGCATTCTTAATTCCCAGAGAATTTTAAGAGACATAGTAACGGCAAGGGAATGGCAAATTCGTCGGAAACGAATTTACTCAGTCAAAGAGCTGATTTCCGCTGAGGAGCAGGAACTTCTCATTAATCTCTGGAAGAATAGATAAACATCTATTGATAAAAACGCAGGCTGGTATGAGTGAGGAAAGCCGACACGAAACCAACGAAGAGGTAGCCCGGAAGATAAAGATCATTACCTCACCTCCGTTTGATCGTGTGAAAAGAATGCTAAACAGGTAGCAACACGACGGCATTAATTTAGGGTAGAATACGCCATCCAAGCCCCTTAAACGTCAATGAATATTATATATTTCCTTAATTATCAAAAAGGTACATTACTTTGGCTCAATATGTTTATAGTATGCACCGGGTTGGAAAAATTGTTCCCCCGAAAAGGCATATTCTGAAAAATATCTCTCTTAGTTTTTTCCCCGGAGCAAAAATCGGTGTTCTTGGTCTGAATGGTGCCGGTAAATCGACCTTACTGCGTATCATGGCGGGCATTGATAAAGATATTGAGGGGGAAGCTCGCCCACAGCCTGGGATTAAAATCGGCTATTTACCACAGGAGCCTAAACTTAATCTGGAGCACACTGTTCGCGAAGCGGTAGAAGAAGCCGTTGGTGAAGTTAAACATGCGCTGACACGTCTTGATGAAGTGTATGCTGCATATGCTGATCCTGATGCAGATTTTGACAAGCTGGCAAAAGAGCAGGGTGAACTGGAAGCGATTATTCAGTCTCACGATGGTCATAATCTGGATAATCAGCTTGAGAGAGCGGCAGATGCTCTGCGTTTACCTGCATGGGATGCTAAAATTGAGCACCTGTCAGGGGGGGAACGTCGCCGTGTGGCAATTTGTCGCCTGCTGCTGGAAAAACCAGACATGCTGCTGCTGGATGAACCAACCAACCACCTTGATGCAGAATCTGTGGCATGGCTGGAACGCTTCCTGCACGATTATGAAGGCACCGTCGTTGCAATTACCCATGACCGTTATTTCCTTGATAATGTGGCTGGCTGGATTTTGGAACTTGACCGTGGTGAAGGTATTCCGTGGGAAGGTAACTACTCTTCATGGCTGGAGCAAAAAGATGCTCGTCTGGCGCAGGAAGCTGCTTCAGAAGCGGCTCGCCGTAAATCCATTGAGAAAGAACTGGAATGGGTTCGTCAGAATCCAAAAGGGCGTCAGGCTAAAGGTAAGGCACGTTTGGCCCGCTTTGAAGAACTTAACAATGTTGAGTATCAAAAGCGTAATGAAACCAGTGAGTTGTTTATTCCACCAGGCCCACGTCTGGGAGACAAAGTACTGGAAGTCAGCAACCTGACCAAATCTTATGGTGATCGTGTTCTGATCGACGACCTGAGTTTTTCTCTGCCAAAAGGCGCAATTGTCGGGATTATTGGTCCGAATGGTGCCGGTAAATCGACTCTGTTCCGTATGTTGTCCGGTCAGGAACAGCCTGATTCCGGTTCAATCGCGCTGGGTGAAACAGTAACACTGGCCTCTGTTGACCAGTTCCGCGATGCCATGGATGATAAGAAAACGGTATGGGAAGAAGTTTCTGGTGGGCAGGATATTATGCGCATTGGTAACTTTGAGATCCCAAGCCGCGCCTATGTTGGCCGCTTTAACTTTAAGGGTGTGGATCAGGGCAAGCGTGTGGGTGAATTATCCGGTGGTGAGCGTGGCCGTCTGCATCTGGCAAAACTTCTACAGGTTGGTGGCAACATGTTGCTGCTGGATGAACCAACCAATGATCTGGATATCGAAACACTGCGTGCGCTGGAAAATGCCCTGCTGGAATTCCCTGGCTGTGCGATGGTTATTTCCCATGACCGTTGGTTCCTTGACCGCATTGCAACGCACATTATCGATTATCAGGATGAAGGTAAAGTGACTTTCTTTGAAGGAAACTTTAGCGAATACGAAGATTACAAGAAGCGTACTCTGGGGGCTGAAGCACTGGAACCACACCGTATTAAGTATAAAAAAATCAGTAAGTAAAACTGATTTCAGTGAAATAGAAAACGGCCTGATGTCAGGCCGTTTTTTTTAAGGAAATAACAATCAGGATACCATCACTCTTCGTTCCTGAAAGGACTCATATGTCTTAACAATTTTACCGCTTTCCAGAGTAATCATGCTGTCAGCATATTGAATCAGGCGCTTATCCTGAGAGGCGATAACGACAGTGCCTTTCTGCTCATGAGCGATAAATTTAAAGATATCAATAAACATCTTTAATTCCTGATGGTTCAGGTGACGAGTCGGTTCATCGGCAAACAAGTATTCAGGTCTTTTCACGATGGCTTTTGCCATAGCTGCTCGCTGTCTTTCATTTTCAGAAAGCTCACCTGGATAGTAACGGCTCTTATCACCTAATTTCACAATATCTAACGACTTCTGTGCAATTTTTACTGCCAGTTCCCGGGAAAGGGATAATCCGTAAGAATTAGACAATAACAAGTTATCTAACAGCGTAAGTTCACTGGATAAATTAAAACTCTGGAAAATGAACCCACTACTTTGTGAATGAAACTGACCTAACTCGGAATCACTCATTAGTTTTAGCTTGTTATTATTAATGAATACATCTCCTTGATCTGGTTGTAACATACCCGAAGCAATCGATAGCAATGTGCTGTTTGTGGATGCTTTCGGCCCTGTTATCAAAGTAATTTCACCTGGTATAATAGAAAATGTGATGTCTGAAATCATTTCATAATTAACTGTATTACCAGTTAAACCATATGAAATATTGATAACTTCAATCGATTTAAATTGATTTAAGTTCATATTCTCAACACAATTATGTTAAAAAGTTAAAGCTTTTTCCTTAAATATGTTATCTAAATCTATTTACAGTATTATTAATATCAATAAGACATAATAT
>NZ_CAWQJR010000204.1:0-23468 GCF_963894935.1 Xenorhabdus sp. PB61.4 | reverse complement strand
ATATTGAATATGTATCATGCAGTTCGCGATAAAAAAACGATTTTATCGATAACATATTTATTGAAATGAAGTCAAAAAGAAAATTATTTAAAATCTTGTAACGGACTCCGTTATGTGGTTTGTAATTTATTTTTACAAAAGAAAAATAAATTATATTTTTAAATATCCTCATGATAGTAAAAGCATCCATTTTTTGGATGGATAAACCAAGATTCATTTTCATCAATATGATTACATTATTAATATAGCGTTCCATCCGCTTAGTGTTGAAAGGTGTTGAAAGGTGTTGAATATGATTACCGACAGTCATGGAGATTTTTTAAGTTTATTTGAAATGGATGAAACTGAGTCAGCTAAAAGCATTGTTACAGCAAAGAAACTATTTTCTCATTTATGGTCAAAAGTTCTACTTATTTTAAATTTAGATAATAAACTTGGATTACCTGATTATCTACTTAATGATATCGAAAGTGTAAGTTATATAGACATTATTAACAAAAAAATAGCTAAGGATTTCTATAATAAGTTTATTTCATCAAATGATGAAACTTATCAAGTTTCTTTTTGGAATATTATGTTGCTAAAACAACTCTTAGTTAATCTTTCTATCAGACTTACTCGCACAGCAGAAATCTATAAACAAAAAAAATCACGAGTTGATGTTTACAAGGTAGAAAGAGTAAATATTCATATCGGCCTACTTTGCAAAGAGACAGAGCAAATAAAATTCCCTATCATTAAAGCCCTTAAAGCCTTATCTGACTTATTAGAAATATCAAATTCTAACATTGATGAAGCATGTATTATTGCATCAATTAGCGATCTAATTGATGCAATCTGGTATGCAAAAAAAGATGGTGACATTGATATCCAAATTTTTTATGTAGATCAACTTTATGATGCACTAGAGGAAACTTATAAAGTATTAAATATACCGCTTGAACAACATTGGATTACACCATACACCTGGCTATATGGGGATAAAGATGGAAGACCTTTTGAAAAAAACAGTGATACTGAAAATTTAATTAATTCCTTACGCAATAGAATTATTTCGCGTTACAAAGAAGAGCTTAATTCTATTTTTCATGAAGAAACAATCTATCCTTATGATGGATTAAATTCTATTTTAGAAAAATTAAACTCAACTCCTATCGGTTATAATGTACCAGAAGAACTCATAACTGACTTACAAAATTTGAAAAATAACTTTAAAAACACATTACCAATTGAAGTTTTAATAATGAAAGTAAGAACTTTTGGTTTTTTTATATGGAGATTGAATTTCGAGATAACGAAACAATGTTAAGTTCGGTTGTTAATGAAATAATCCCTTGCTCTTTAATAAACAAAAATTTTCCTGATAAAAAAAGATATTCAGATTTGAATGAAGACGAACGTATAGAAATTTTAAGTTTTTTCATTTCTAAAAACCAAGAAAACCCCCCCGATAGATTAAAAATAAATTATTTATCTCATACAAATAATGACTTTGAGTATAAAAAAGAAAAATACAAAGAAAAAGATTATATTTCGTTAATGGATATCGATGACGATTATATAAGAATGTACGATGCTAGAAATGTTCTAGGCAGATTTTCGCTTATGGCAAAGTATCCTGATATGATGAAAACTCATGGTATTGCCGAGGTCAGTTGTGTTTCAAGTATATTCGAGCTTCTTTTTTTATCAAAAACAGAAAAAAATTTAAAAAATATTAATATTGCAATTCAACCTGAAGATAGTCAGGGGGCACTTTCTCTTATTTCTAAAATAGAAAAACTTTATTCTAACAAACTCTATCGCGCCCATCTTTCATCTCTAAATGACACTCAATTTATTACTTTTGGACCCAGTGACACGGGTAAACAAGGTGGTAAAGGAATGCACAAGCTCAATATGTCGCTTGCAAGAGAACATGCATTACTTGCTAAAAAATATGATATTAAATTGGTAAGACATGTCATTGTTGGAGGTGAACATGCCCGTTGCAATGGAAACTTCAAAGAAATATTCAATGAATATGGGGCTAATAACGATGAGGAAACTCGTTTTATGTTAGCAGGATGTGCAGAAATGAGAACGCATCTGTTAAGCAAGCATCAGGCAGTAAATTTCTTCAGCGAAATATATACCATGCACATTAGAAGTGAAAATCAGGAGCCCTTTACAGAACTGAAAATTGCACAAAAAACATGGCAGAAAGTAGTTGATCGCTACCAAAGTAATTTTTTTAGCTCTCCATCAATATCTGAATTTCTGAAAAATATTGCCCGTTTTGATATTGTCAGAGGTACAGCAAAAGGAACCAGACCGCCAAGTCGTATTTATAATATTGTTGAATTCGAATCTCGACCTGATGCTATCAGAGCTATCCCTTGGACAAGATCCATTTTACTCAGTGGACTACACAGTGAATTAATTGGTGCTGGAGCTTTTACAACATTGTCCGATAATGAAATTGCACAAAAATACCAAACTGATATCTACTTCAGAAATTATATTAAACATATCGCGTATGCGGCTGCGCGTACTGACGATGCTCTCATGTGGCAGATGTCAGGCTGGTCAAGACCAAATAATGATACACTTGTAAAACTTGCTGCAAGTTATGAAGAAAGTGACAAGTTGTCAATATTTAATCAACTTTGTTGGATTTCTCATGAGATCATTTTAGCTAAAAATCTTGTGTGGCGAGCCATACATGGAACATCACATACAGCACCAGAGTATATTTCTACAAAAGATCTAATTATTCCATGGAAAACACTCGATAAAGAAGTTTCATGGAAAGAAAGGAATCTGATTCCTTACAAATTAGTATTATTAATTACAAAAGAAGATAAATCATTTATCTCATCTAAAGCATTTTTTAATTTCTATAGTGGTTTTTTAGAATCTGCTAATACTGATTATTCGATGATATACACTAGCTGAAAATCATGAATAATGATGTGACTGCAAGATTCATATCCTTGACGCAGAAATTATTAAGCTCATTTTGCCCGTTGTAATTGTGAAAGAATTCTCACTATCATCACAGAAAAGAAGTTGTTCTGTTTATTATGCAGGTGTTTTATCAATACTACCATGGGGCGTTATTTGATTATCAAATTAATTTCGGTGCTAATAACCCCTATTTCCATTATTTTTTTATTATAAATACCCATTGATGATTTTAATCAGGAGGTTTCATGAAGTCGCTTAAATTATCAGTTGCAATGAATGGTTCTAAATGGGGGAAAAAGCCTAATATTCTTAATTCTCAGGCACTACCTGATTTTCCTTGTTCTGTGGAAGAGGCTTTACGAGATACCAAAGCCTGCTACGCATTGGGTGTTCGTCAATTTCATGTTCATTCTATAGGCTCAAATGGCGAACATGTTGCGGATAGATTATGGTACAGAAATTACATGTCCAGCTTCCGTCAATATTTTCATGATGCCTCTATTTGTCTTGCAACCAGCCGCTCGGGCCAAGTCACGGATCAAATCATTCAAAAGGAAAAAAAGCTAAGAATAGCTGGGTATAGTGATGAATACAGACTGCTGGCTTTCGCCGAGACTGCACGCCTGGCTTGTCTTGAATCCGATGCCTCTCTGTTACCCGATTTTGTAACAGGATTTACCGCAACGGAAGTCAGAATGTATGATGATAGCACTGATATTGGCCATGTAACTTCAGCTCAATCCCCTGCAGTTACACACTTATTTTATGATCAGCTCACTCAAAAACTAAAGGAGTTGAAAGTAAAACAAGAAATAGAGATCACAACTTCTGATAGTATTGATATAATTGAAAAAATTCAAAATGAACAACTACTGAGAACGCCTATAAGAATCATTATTTTACCTGAATTTACATCTTCATTGAGCGGATGGTCCTGGAATGAAATGGAAACGTTGGTTAATAAGGCTGAAAGAATAATAAAAAAAACAGGGTATTATGGAGATATCGTTATGGGCGCTATTTTGCGACCAAATACACCAAATTTAGAAATACTTCGGCGGCACTGGTTAAAATTCGCAGTAGAAAATCCTAAAATTAGTACGGTTAGAATTGGTATTGAGGATTGTCCTGTGCTTTTCGACAAACCTACATCAAACGAGTCTCTGGTGAAAGTAACCTGTGAGCTGTTAAACGAATTTGGTGGAGAAATACTGCCATTGGCCTGACAGGATATAATGTATGAAAAAGAAAATTTTCTTGTTAGATACGCTTCCCGGAACGCTATTCGAAAAGGAAATAAATGGCTATCTCTTTCCTGATATTGAATTAGTGATTAATATGCCTGACGATGTTCAGATAAATATTCAGAATCACAGCTATCACTTTGAACGAGTTAATATTAATACTCAAGATGCACAACAAATATTCTCAGTAGCTAAACGTTTTGGTGGATTTCATGCTATAAAATTGAGGAAAAACATTCCTATCAGGAAAAATTTATTGTGCGATTTAGTTGGAAAAGAACTTATTACTCCGTTACAAGTCATTGGCCAAGCGGGAGTTGGGTTAAATCACATCGATATTCAGGCAGCCGCATCACTTAAAATAGAGGTGATTAACACTCCTGGTTCAAATGCAGCCGCTGTTGCCGAATTCACCTTATTACAAATGTTAGCACTATTACATCGAACGGACTGGCATCAACGACAAATGTACACTGGCAGTTGGACGAAAACAATGCGACCACCTTCATGCTCATTGAATGATGTCAAAATAGGGTTGATTGGCAGTGGTGCAATTTCTCAAGCGCTATTACATTTATTAAAACCCTTTACTCCCCAGGTAACAATACTAGGCAGCTCACGATTCACTGATAAAAAAGCGGAGGCTATGGGTGTTATTCGAGCCAGTAATATTAACGCATTACTTATTGATAACGATATAATTTCGTTACATCTTCCGCTGACTACTGAGACGCATCATCTGATTAATAGTGTCACTCTTCCTCATTTTAAAAAAGGAGCCTACCTACTTAATATGGCACGCGGTGGTTTGATCGATGAAAAGGCCCTAGCGTCATTCATGCACCAAAATCCAGGCTGGATCTCCGGTGTTGCTCTGGATACTTTCGAAAATGAAGGAGAACACTTTTCTACTCCAATGAGGGCTTTTGATGAAGCCTTGTTAACACCTCATATCGCGGGATCAACTTCCTCGGCCATATTAAACTCAGCATTAAAGGTTCAACAGGCCATCCTGTCCAATTTAGAATTGATATAAGAATCTCGGAAGCCTCATAAAGGAACACTTTTGCGCTTCCTTGGGTTGGCGTGGAGAAAAATTGGCAGTGATCCCTTTGCCATTGCTGTAATTTTTCTATGTCAACATTTCACATGTATTATGAATAGATCTGTATTAGCATCTGACTTTTTTACTCATCAGATAAATAAATAATTTTTTTCTTATCTACTGTTCGTCATCCAATCTTGAGGGATTGCTTAGGCGCCGTGAAAATAGCAATATGACCTGGTTGGCCTGGTTGCGCCAATCCCCCGTGAAACCGAATTCCCGACACATGCTGGAGCATATCGAATGTCTTAAAGTATGGCAGGCTCTCAATCTACCTTCCGGGATTGAGTTGAGGGTTCATCAAAACCGGCTGCTTAAAATCGCCCGGGAGGGTACTCAGATGAGACCCGCAGACCTGATAAATTCGAACCCCGACGTCGCTATGCCACACTGGTAGCGCTCACCATTGAGAGTATAGCCACAGTGATTGATGAGATCATCGATCTGCATGACCGGATTATGGGTAAAATGTTTAATGACGCAAGGAAAAAGCATCAGCAACAGTTTCAGGCTTCCGGTAAAACCATCAATTTCAAAGTGCGCCTGTTGGGCCAAATTGGTCAGGTACTGATCGAAGCCCGACAAATCGGCAATGACCCGTTCGCGGCTATTGAAGCTGTGATATCCCGGGACTCATTCACCCAAAGTATCACTGAATCTGGCTTGAAGATAACACCGCTCGAGACCATAGTACCCGAGTCAGCCCAGACATTGATTGACCAGACAGCAGTGAACTGCTAAATAGCTTTTCAAAATGATAGGAGTACTCCTTACCCCGCGTGACACGCGGGGTAAGGAACACCGCATGCTGATACTCTCACTATTATGAAAAGGTATATAGCCATTTTCTCTTTAGCCTATAATCGAATTGTTAGTCATCAAAAATTACACCTCATTCAGATTAAAAAATCACATAATTATTCCACCACCTCTTATTTATTTTAGTATTGAGTGTTTTCAATTAAACTTTTAATCTGATAACGTGACTCTACAAAGAGGGGAAGTATTGTTTCTTATATAAATTATAAACGTGGGAATAAACTTTTAATCAGGAAGACATTCAAAAGGTAACGTATGAATAGATCAATAGAAAGTTTAATTACACCGCTAATTAAATTTTGGGAAAATAGTAATGATGCCTGGGGTGCGAAAGATCACACTTCACGATTTATCTATGCCAATAAAAAACATAATGAATTACTTTGTCTACCTAAAGGATATAATATAGAGGGTCGTTTTGATGGTGAAATTCCGTCATGCACGTCAAATTTTCAGGATGAATTTCAAAGACAGGACAGGAGAGTTGAAAAATTAGTAGATAGAGTGACCTCTATTGAAATTCATGCTTTTGACAACCTTCCCTACCTTCAACCGTGGTATTGTGATAAGTATCCATTAATGGATGAAAATGGGGTATGCCGAGGAACCATTTTTCATGGAAGACCTGTAGATACGATAACACTTGAAAGGCTAGACAAAATAAATGTGCAAACCTCATTAGTTTTTACACCACCATCAGAATTTTTTAGTAAAAGAGAGTGGGAAATAGTGTTTTATATTCTGCAGGGGCTTCCCACTAAAGAAATTGCTGAGAGGTTATTTTTATCCCAAAGAACAATCGCCAATCATATTCAAAATATATATCAAAAAACAGGGATAAAATGTAAGAGAGATTTAGTTGATTATTGTTATGAAAATAACATAGCTAACTATATACCCGAAAGTTTTTTCAGGGGGTCAATGTCTTTCACGTTAGAAAAATAGCCATTTGCATATATCTAAAAAATATATTCATCATGAAAAGGATAAGATTCAGGGTATAAGAAAAATTAATTTTACATTTTCATGAATGGCAAATTGATATACTGTATTTTAATAAATACATAGAATTTCTTACTGAATAAATCAATTTATTTGGACATCGTGAACTTTATTCTCTAATAATTCACTTGTCCAACCCCCATCTTAACTATAAAGTGTTATATATAATTTTTCTCCAATATTGCAGTTATGACAGGGTGCGAGCATACTTTTTTAGCATTTCTTGAATGAAGGCAAATGACATGATCTAATGAGATTTATTTTCCTTCTCATTGCTGACCTATGACTCTGATTGAACACTTATCCGTTGTGAAAGAAACCCGCTCTGCTATTAATCGCCAATACGATCTGGTTGATATTATTTTCCTCGTTGTCAGTGCCATTATGGCGGGAGCTGAAGGCTGGCAAGACATTGTGACTTATGGCCAAGCCAAAATTAAGTGGTTAAAGGAATACCGGACTTTTTCCCATGGAATACCCTGTCGACATACCATTGCAAGAATACTGCGGGCTATCGAGTTGGATTCTTTACTGGAAGCGTTACTGAATTGGGTTAATGAACAGCGTGAACTGGGCGGTAAACCCGTCATCGCCTTTGATGGCAAAGTCCTGAGGCGGGCCTACCGGAATGAAAAGAAAAATGCTATCCAGCTGGTCACGGCGTATGACACCGAACGAGGATTAGTGTTGAGCCAGAAAGCCACCGCTACAAAAAACGGTGAAATCCAGGTTGTTCGTCAAATGCTGGATATCCTCAATCTGAAGGGCAGTATTGTGACACTGGATGCCCTGCATTGTCAGCGTGAAACACTGGAAAAAATCAGTGAAAAGAAAGCGTATGCGGTTGTTCAGGTGAAGAAAAATCAGCCTAAGTTATGGGCTGCTGTCCAGTCACAATTTCAATCGGTGTTTGATGCAGGTAAAGAACAGATTGTCACTGAAGTTAAGCAAGAAGCGCATGGACGTCGGGAAGAGCGCTATGTGTTCCAGCTCAAACCTCAATTTACACCTGAAATGGCAGAAAAATGGCCAACCATTCGCAGTATCATTGCGGTCGAACGGCATCGGTCAGAAAACGGCAAAGGCACAGTAGAGACGTCCTACTATATCAGTTCATTGCCTCCCCGACATAAGTTATTAGGACACTACATTCGCCAGCATTGGCGGATTGAGAATAGCCTGCATTATATCCTTGATGTGGTTTTTAAAGAGGATTATTCACGTATTGTTCTGGATGGAGCCATTGAAAATTTAGCGTTATTCCGACGCATCGTATTGAATATGGTAAAACAATGTGACTGTGGTGCTCCCAACCAAAGAAATAAACTCAAAAAAGCAGGCTGGAGTGATGATTATCGTGCACAAGTGTTCTTTGGATAGATATCAATCAAAGTATGCTCGCGCCCTGGCAGTTATGATAGTCAACTTTATCCCCATAATTGATAAACATAGTATAAGTGTTTTTTTATCATCACTTTGACTGCAATACAAACTGCATCATCTTTAATGATCTATTTTGTAGAGGATCTTGCAGATTCCCTCATAAATATATTTTTTATATGTAATATGAGTAATTTTTACTCTGTAAGACTGAGTAATAATACTTAACATTAACACATATGTAGAAAAACATATTTTTATAATTATCAAAATCTTATCTCTTTTATTTTCAAGTATTACTGTTTTTATTTAGCCAGGGAAAACACATTAAATTAAAATTCCGAAGATAATCAACGGTACTCAACGTTTTTATCCGCTTCGATACGTTTTGTCTTTGTGGTTCATCGTTTGTTGAGTAGATATTGTCCTTCTTAATCACGATATGATAAGGAAAAGGGGATTTTGAATGTATTACTTGATGTTCAACAGTCTATCAAAAAGTGCAAATTATTTTTAATAGCCCATAAAATATGGTCGCAAAAAGACTATGATAAAAAATCAAATGTCTTTAGAGCGATGATAAATTATGGCAAAGATAGGTTATGCACGGGTCAGCTCAACAGGCCAAAGTTTAGATATTCAACTTGATAAATTAACTCAGGCTGACTGCAAACGGATTTATCAGGAATAATTAATATGTTTCCTGTATTCGCATCATCAGTATCGCGTAAATGTGCCAGCAATTCTTTGCGGGATTGTTCACAAAAATTCATTCCACCACACATATAGGCATGAATAAGGGCATACCCGATTTAGGGATCACCAACCCCCCCCAATGCGCGTGAAATGTCATTTCACGCGCATTGGGGGAAGTGTCATTTGTACCATTCAGATTGTAAGTGAAAATTTTTTGAATCGTCATGCGATGATAATTATCAACGCAAAGGGAATCCGCATACAAACAATTTTCTTGGGCGTCGTAGATCACAACACTCATCGTGGTTTATCCTTTTTCATCAGTCGCCCCTTACCGCAAGCGGTGAAAAGTCATGTGAATGAATCATTACGCATTGGGCCATAGCTCAGTGAATTCCTGGTAAATGTGCATGACCAACATCATATTCTGTAGTCGTTTGGCATTTTCACTTCTGGCTACCACACGGGACTGTAACATTGCATAGAGATCGTCTGCCTTGTCGTATTAAATTCACGAGCTGTTGCGCTAACGCTATTTCCTGTTCTCAAACGCTCGGCCACTATTTTTTGCTTATCAGTCAGTACAGGGGTTGTAAGCCGGAACCGTCCAAAATTTTGTCACCTCTGCATTATTTGTCCGAAAGAGGGGGGCTGAACGGACACGCTAACACTATATAAAGATAAGCTGAAAGCCAGTATTCCCCATATCATTTGAATAGTATGGTTTAATTCTCAATGCAGCTCCCCCTTATGTTACTTACTTTCCATTCTACAATTGCCCTTTCAGCATGTCACAGTTCAACAAATGTCCTAAACTATTAAACGCTTGTTGCTTATTACCTGCTGATTTCTCGCCTATATGCTCAAGTTTCGTTAACCATGAAATTCCGTCGTTGCTGTGTACGGTCATTGTTGCCCTCTTACGTTCGATCTGTCTGCCAGTCCTTTGCTCCACGGCCATTACCCGCTTCATCACTACTATGATTGACTCCGACTTTCTGATACTAATTTCTTCGGCCTTGTGTTTTGCACTTGCGCCAGAAATACTCACTCCATTGAGAAATATCAGGATCTCCTGGGTTCTATACTGTTCTCTACAAACTCGCTGACGCCTGCGGCTCCGGTGTGTGTTTCTGTATGAATATTAGCCAGCATGACCATCCAGTAACTGTTGCCTGCTAGCTGGGCTAGCTATTGGCACACACGATCAGATGTATTTCGGAGCTATCACGTTCATCATTTGATTCCGGCTCGAATATTTCGCTGTCTACGCTTCGTCTCCTTTGTTACCGCCGGACACGCAAGACTCGCTACCTAGTGATCTGGCTAACCTTCTACGGTGGGACTTTCACCCACAAGATCAGTACACAGCGAAAAATTCCATTTTAAACTTGCAATAACAAAGAGAGGATAAAACTACTATTTTTATGGTCTCTTTGTACATACCATCGTCATTACTTTATCTCTATACGTTATGTACAAGATACCTGCTTTTTCTGTGTTCTTAGTGCCATATACGTTTATGCATAATGACATCAACATCTCTTTTCCTCAGTGCTATAAGTGGGTAAACCTTATCTAATTATAATTAACCAATTAAAACTAAATTCTCCTTGTGAGATAGTTGATACAAAGCCAGTTGATTCTTTTTTATTCCATGTTTGATTATATTTGTGTCACTCGGAATTTATTTAACTTTATGAATTATAGAGTAAATATAAATAAAACATGAGGTACATATGTCAGAAAATTACATAGGGAGTAAAGCTGGGATGGTATATGAAGATAAAATTATAGTCAGACCTGACCCTGATCCACGTCTTGATCCTAATGATAACCTATATGACGATCGTGATGGCAAAGATTATCCTGGAAATGGGGGCGGGTCTGCTAACTCAGACCAAAAATATGCTATAGCTACTCTCAGTATGATTAGGCTTGGTTATCCGGCGATGGCTTTCCCTATCAATAATACTTTGAATGTAACAATCAATACTGGTTTTTTTGATCCAGCTTTAATGCACATTGAAAATTATATAGATAAGGCTAAACCCTACGCCGCACGTTTGGCTACGAATATAACATCAGGCCTGTCAAAAGCGGGAAGTCTATTTCGTGTTAGCCCTGTGGGTATTGGTATGAGTGCATTATGGCCTAGTAGTACTGCATCCGAGGAATTTGAAAGAAAGTCAATCGAAGAAGCCAGAGCAGCGGCAAAAATCAGAGGAAGCAGTGAAATTTATCACATTTCAGCGCTACCTGTGGAACAGGTTACTTCTGTTCCGCGAGAACAAATTAGTCAGCAAAGCACAGTTATTACAAAAGTGTTATCTGAGCCTGTTATTAATTTAGAAACACAACAACGCCATATGGCTATTACAAAAAACCGAACTAAAGTTCGTGTTGTAAAAGCAGAGAAAACCAATCAGTCTAATGTTTATTCTGCTCAGGTTGTTGCCAGGATGAAACCCATGCAAATTAGTGTGGATAACACAGTATCTTCACCCCAAAAAAATCAAGTTAAAGCTAATACGACACCAGAGGTTAAAGTATTCTCATCAGCAGTAATTGTCGATACTCATCATGTCATTCTTGATTTTGATGGTAAGCATGAGCCTATCTACATTTCTGTCTCCAAGATCCCGACTGTGGCTGAGGAAAAAGCACAACTGGAAGAAGCAAAAAAATAGAGAGGGAGTGGTTAGCTTCTCACCCTTTATTGGCAGCGGAACTAGAACTCGGTGAAGCTCAGGAAGAATTTACAAATATTGATAGATCATATCAGGAAAAACAAAAAAATCTGAATCAGCTTTTGAGTACTCCAGAAGGTTTGGCTTTGATTGATCCAGTGAAAAACCCATTGATATCTCAGCGTAATAAACAAGAAAAACATGCTGATTTTTCGAAAAGAATAGGTGTTTGGGATCTTGAGATAATTATTAATTCTAAAGAATTAATCGATGCCGCATTAAAGCACCCAGAAACGCAGGATCTTTATAATGTTGCACAAAGAATAAAGCCAAAAGGTCTTAATGGATTACAAAGTTTTGGGTTTATAGCAGGTTATTTTACTCTTGCAGGGGAGCTACAGGATGTTCATCATAAAATAGAACAAACTAAAAAAGAACTAGCTCCTGTATTAGAAGCCCGTAATAAAGCGGAAGATAAGAAAAAAATAAAGAACAGAAGGTTGAGCAAGAAAAAGAGAAACAGCGTAAGGGTGTCATGGATAGTGGGCACAAATATCACCCTGCACCTAAAACTGAAGATATTAAGGGATTGGGAGAATTACGAAAGGGTCCTGCAAAAACGCCAAAACAGGGAGGCGGTGGAAAACGAGCTAGATGGATTGGAGATAAAGGACGTAAAATCTATGAATGGGATTCTCAGCATGGAGAGTTGGAAGGTTATCGAGCTAGTGACGGACAACATCTTGGTTCTTTTGACCCAAAAACGGGTAATCAATTAAAACCAGCAGACCCAGCTAGAAATATTAAAAAATATCTTTAATGGAGAAAAATCATGGGAATTAAACTAAATTTGACTTGGTACAATAAAATAAATGAAGAGTTTATTGGAGAAGAATATTCAAAGGATCTGGGATATGATAATTCCATCATTGAAAGTTGTGGCTTGCCATTAAACGATACACTGAATAATGGCGTATTTGATGTCTTAGAATCGTGGGTTCCTATTTTACAATCTAATTTTGATCATCCAATTGAATTGGATAAACACATTTACCAAATTTCTTTTGATTATCAAGATTAGTAAATCTAGTAAGAGACGGGAAACCCGTCTCCTTTCTAAATTCCGTACATAAGTTCTATATACAGTTATCATCCATTGGTTCCAGTCTAGAACGACCTTTATTTGTTTTCTTGCAGTTCAGAATTTGCAGTTCTCACTCTCAGGATCGTCTGTCTTGTCGTATTAAATTCACGAGCGATTGCACTAACGCTATTACCTGTTTTTAAACGCTCGATCACTATTTTTTTGCTTCTCATTCAGTACAAGGGGACGACCAAAGCGTTTTTCTGCTGCTTTAGCCCGCATAATGCCTGAGTGAGTACGCTCAATGAGCAAATCACGTTCCCTTGTGTATACTTTGGGAATAGTTAGAGGGATTAGAATGTGGTTTGGCTTAATTTAACCAGAAGGACTAGCGTACTTTACATTCCTTTTTTCTCAGATGATTCATTATGTAAATTTACAGAAACTCTATTATTGCATTAGGTTTTTATTGCCTATTTTTAAATAAAATGGTTAACTTGGGAGTCATTAACACTAAGGAGGAAATACGATGCAGTATACCACTTATATGGAAATTACAGGGACAGTTCAAGGATTGCTATCTAAAAATCGTTCAAATAATGATGCCCACGAAGATAAAATACAGATAAACTGCCTTGAGTTATCAAAAGGTATTTATGACTTAAATCACATAGAAAAAATAATTTTAGAAAAGAATGTAGGTAGATCATCACCTTTACCATTCAATGCGTTGATAAAAATGAGCGTTTAGAATTAAAAATAGTCCAGTGTGTGGATAACAACATAACGCATGAGTTTAAATTTAAAAATACGTTTATAGAAAGAATAAACACGCATTTCTCAGGGGAGAATGAAAGCTCACCCTATGAAAGAATACAAATAAAAATAGCCTGATAATTACCATTAACAATGGGCGATAAGAACATTAACGCCCATAAAAATAAGCAACTATGAATACAGAAAAAAATACTATTTACTTATTAAGTAAACTATCACAAAAGGAAAATAAACTCTTAAGAAATGCCTATGAAAGAGAAATAAAACACTTAAGAGACGATATTGAAAAAGAAAATAAATCCTTAAGAAATGAATATGAGAAAAAGATTAGATCTTTAAACGGTGAGTGTGAGCTGGAAATCAAATATTTAAACCATGAATATGAACAAGAGATTAAATCTTTAAACGAAAAATATGAGCAAGAAATTAAATCAAAAGATATTTACAATCAATGGGTTAGTGAGTTATTTTGCTGGGATCTGCAAACAATAATCGTAGCCAGCATTATTACATTATTCCTCTATCTAATAACAATATTTTATAGTAAAAATAGCCCATTCATTACGCTTTGTATTTTCGGATTCTCATATTTATTACTTATTTCCTTTTCCTTAATCACAATATCATTAGATAGAAAAATAAGCATCCACCTATACTTAAAAGCAAAGATTATTTATTTTTTGAGTTATTTTCATTCTCGTCATTAAGATGTCTATATAATAACAAAAACATTTTAATTGATAGATTACCAGCATTATAAGCAAGCATGGGCTTGCTACTAACAGCCATTTTCCTTTTGAGATCAGCCTCCCCCCCGAAATGACCTGTTGATAAAGCTGAGTAGAAAAGTGGTGCAAATACGCCACTTCAGTAACGCAATGTATTTTAGGGTATTGTCATCCCCGGCATACTTCGTGACTCAATTTTCGTGCTGGAAGGATTTCTGGAGCAGCAGACAGGGCTAAATCCGGTCGAGATTATAACGGATACGGCCGGTACCAGCGACATTATCTTTGGCCTGTTCTGGCTGCTGGGATATCAATTTCCCCCCGGCTGGCTGATGCCGGAAAGGCTGTATTCTGGCCGGCGGATAAATTGACAAACTACGGTGCACTGGATGAGCTGGCCAGGGGATGTACAGATCTGTCGAAGGCGGAGAATCAGTGCGATGAGATGATGCGAACCGCCGATTCGCTGAAGCTGGGTACCATTCATGCTTCAGAACTCATTCATTCTCTGCTGAAAAGCTCGCGGCCATCAGGACTGGCGCAGGCGATCTGCTACGGGCAGCGCGATGGTACTGTGGAACACGCTTTATATGCAAGAAGCACTGAGCTGGATGCGCAGTAATGGAGAAGAAACTGGGGATGAGGATATAGCCCGGTTATCCCCACTGGTGCACGGGCATATCAATATGCTGGGGCATTATACGTTCACGCTACCGGAGGATATTCTGAAGGGAGAAATGAGTACATTGAATTTAAATATAAACAATAATATATCCTCTTAGCGTACGTTTTCGTTCCGTTGGCCCTCAAATCCCTTTACAACCCGGATTTGAATTCCATCGAACCCAAATGGGCCAAGGCCAAAGCGATTAATAAGAAGACAAGAGAGAAAGGTGTTCAATTGACTAGTTGTTTATAGAACATGTGAAATATGTCTAATTATTATGATTCAGCTATATGTGATGTATACCCACAGAGACCAGGCTGACCTCAAGGCACTGGTTCAGGCGGCCGGACATCGTTGGGAAATTGAGAGCGGTTTTGAGGAGATAGAAGGCGAGAGTGGGCTAGATCACTACGAAGTACGGCAGTGGCAGAGTTGGTACCGGCATATTACGCTGTCGTTATTGGCCCATGCGGTGCCGGCTGTTTTGCGGATACAGGAGAAAAAAACGCCGGTGGGACTGATAGCGCTGAGCGTGTCGGAATTGCGTAATCTATTGTCAAAGCTAATGAAAAAGACAAGCGAAACCGTCGAACAGATTTTATCTTAGTCAGACTGGCGGCGATGATATCAGTACCGTGCACAACAATGTCATTATCATCGTCGTGATAATCTTGTGTTTACAGACCAATTACGGCTGTAGTACTAGGCGATGTCGTCATGAGTAATTTCGTGCAATAATAATGCCCCATTATTCCATCACAAAAGTTGATTAATCATGAGTACACCCGCACACCGCCGCCACGATATTTCAGATCGCGCCTGGGATCTACTTGAACCTCATTTGCCAGGACGTAAAGGGGCTTGGGGACGTGTAGCTGAAGATAATCGGCGTTTTATCAATGGCGTATTTTGGATTTTACGGACAGGAGCACCTTGGCGAGATCTGCATACTGATTATGGTGACTGGAAAAATACTCACCGCCGTTTTTGCCGTTGGAGAGATAAAGGGATATGGGAAAAACTGCTTGAACAATTGGTTAATGACCCTGATTTCGAGTGGTTACTGATTGATGCCAGCCATATTAAGGTTCATCCCGATGCGGCAGGCGCTCAAGGAGGTAATCAGGATATGGGGATCACAAAAGGGGGCTCAATACCAAGATACATTTGGCCGTGGATGCGCATGGTATGCCAGTCAGAATTATTATTACAAGCGGTACCACAGCGGATTGTTCACAAGCTGAGCACTTAATTGAAGGGCTCGATGCAGAGTATCTTTTGGCGCATAGGGGGTATGATAGCAATGCCATTGTAGAAAAAGCTGAACAGCAAGGCATGCAAGTCCAGATCCCCAGCCGAAAAAATCGGAAAATCACCCGAGAATATGATCGTGAGCTCTACCGGCTTCGCCATTTGGTTGAGAATGCTTTTCTCCACCTTAAACGCTGGCGTGGTATAGCCACGCGCTATGCAAAAAATAGTGCGTCGTTTCTTGCCGCAGTGCAAATTCGTTGTCTCGTTCTTTGGTTGAGAATTTCATGACGACATTATCTAGAAACCTCACTGATATATTTTCTAAATGAGGGGGGCGATGAAAAGCGCTCACAATCGACCTGAAACGTTTTTAACCATGATTTTCTGATGCGGAGTGATTTTTTCTACTGAGGAAGAAGGAGCTGACTGTTGATTATTACATTGAACTACGTACAGGCAGTTCTAGTAAGAAACTCAAAAAAGTCTTGAATCAATTATTTCTAGGAGTTATTCGTGTGACCCCTAATACACACGCAGGGGTCTAAAACGCCGTAGAAAGCGCGTAGAGCGTTTTATTTGTATCAGGCTTACTTGGGAACCTTCGGCCAGAAAACCCGCGAGAACGCCTCCTGTGACGCATAACGCAAGAGACGGAATGTATACATACGCCCCGAAGCATAAAACATGACCGTCAATGAGGGTTTATAAGATGTCATAACGAAAGGCCCCCTATAAATAATTGATATAAATGAATAAGATAAACTTATACAACATTAAATAGTGAAATAAACCAAATATCTAATATCAGTTATCCTAATATGGCTTATAAGATACTGATAAATAAATAATTGTACACTATGTTAAATGTTTAGTCCTGTCATAACCCATAGCTGCCGCCGATTATGCCAAATAACCTAGTGTGAACACGATAAAGGCAGGCTAATATGCTCGTAATCCAAAATTTTGGCCATTTGATCCAACTTGATCCAACGACTTGGATCAAGCGATGATTAAAATTTGACCAATTTCAAAAATTTAACGTCGATATAGTCCATTGATATATCACTATTATACTGTGCTAAGTTCAACGTAGCATAAAATAATCGGACACTTTGATCCAAAGATCCAACTTTTCAGAACAAGAGAGGCGTTGAGATTTACACACACCACAAAAAAAAATGCGCGTGACTGTGCCATAATTTCGCTTACAAAACTTTACATTATTAGCAAAACTTATAACCCTGCTGAGGGTAGGTGTTTGTGTCAGTCTAGACCTCTCTTGTTTTAAAAGTTGGATCTTTGGATCAGGAATTGAACCAAAGGTGTACTAAACTCTATTATTAGTATTATTTATGTATATTTGTATTATAAAAATAATAAATAAATACAATAATATATATAGTTTGGTTCACTTTGGTACACTCAAATTATGAAAATTGTGGGGAAGTTTGGCACACTTTGAAAGTTGGATCAAAAAGGGGGGTTTTTTGGATCAAAAGGGGCAAATCTTGGATCACGATTTTGGATCATGGTCATTAATATATTAATGAAACTATCGATTTTGCCTGTGCCAAAGTGTGCTATGCACAAAAAGTGTGCCAAAGGTGTGCTATGTACACTTCACGACCGCGTTGGACGGACTGTACCAACGGTGTGCTATGAACAATGTGCAAATCGTGCGGTTTTGGGGGGCTTGACAAGTCGTGATATCTCAGAACGTGTTGTGCCAAAGGTGTGCTATGCACATTTTAGGGGGGAGGGGTTTGGACTGGGCAGAAACGGCAGGGGTGCCCTATATATAGATATAGGTACTGTCAATCGCATTCATTAGTAAAATTTATGTAATTTTTATTTTTATTTTTCATTGTTTTATTGTAACTACAGCACGATTTTCACTCGCCTTTTTGTCTCATATTTTTTATTTTTCGGAAACATGTATCTATAATATATCTTATAGGTTGCTAGCATAAAATTATATTTTTATCTGTGAGATATATCTGATTTATTTCAGCTATCCGCTGCCCGTTGGTCGCTGTGCCAAAGTGTGCCTTATTTTTTTTGTAAGGTTTTGTAAATTCATATTAGATGCATCTTTATCTGTACCAAAGTGTACTGTGTACAAACAGGTGTGCCAAAGTGTGCTATAAACATTGTAATTTTATACAGCCTGTTTTTATTTATATTATTATTTATCCAGTCTGTGTAAAAAAACACTGGTTATTTATCTATAACTCAGTGTTTATTTTTTTACCGCCCTGAATTTTTACTTATTGAAGGGGAAAGAATTATGAATTTATCGTCAGGGATTTGGTGGAAACGGGGATCCCGGGTGGGGTTATTCGTTGGAAATGTTCGACGATACATTCCATGATGTAACCGGTCAGGTAGGCTTCGGGTTCATCATAGGTCAGTCTTTTGAGTGCTATGGAAATAATAGATAACAGTTCGGCCTTTTACGCTGGTATAACCATAAGCTTTACAATACCTCTGCTTCATCCAGATTGGGATTAAAATGGACACATACACACCATTTATTCCCATCTGGATCTGTGACTACTCTCCACCCCTTTTACGACCCTTTCGCAATGGATGAGGGTTTACGGCTGATTTTGCTAATGGAGACTCGGACGCTAGGTTATTTCACAGATAACCAACGCTCATTTTTGATGATGACTAAAAGTTTTGACATGCTGAATGGGAACAAGTTTGACGGTATAGCAGAACCAACATAATATGACATAGCATCTGAATTAAAATGACAAGGTATCACTGCTTATGATGTATTTAAACTGCGTCAAGTTATGCTGATTTAGCTATATACTGCTTTATCCTAAAATAATTATAAGTATAGGATTACATCGTAATGAAAGTGGAAGGTGGAAAAGCACATACAGCATAAAGGAACTTTTGTCTTAAAGCCTTCTCTATTAATGTGACAAAACCATAACCCGGCCCTGATTAATATATCCGTCGATAGCTAACATGGTAACGTACATTACGAATTTTCATCACTATGACTAAGTTCTGCTTCCAATTCTTCGATGCTTGGTAAACTAGATTTCAAGTCTTCCGGCAGCGTACGGGTTAGTTCGTAATCTGAAACGCCAATAGGCTTTTGAATGCCACGTAAGGAATACTCTGCCAGTATCCGATCTTTAGTTTGACACAAAATCAAGCCAATAGTGGGTTGATCAGTGGGATGCCTTAATTTTTCATCAACCACAGAACAGTAAAAATTCATCTTACCAGCATGCTCAGGTTTGAATTCTCCTCGCTTTAACTCAATTACAACGAAAGCTCTCAAAGTCAGGTGATAAAAAAGCAGGTCAATATAGTAATCTTGTCCACTTACCGTAATAGGATATTGCCGTCCCACAAAAGCAAATCCTTCACCGAGTTCAAGCAAGAATTTTTCAAGATGTTTGAGTAATTCTGTTTCCAGTTCACGTTCTTTGAAAGGTTCTGACAAGGTCAGAAAATCAAAGACATAGGGGTCTTTCAGGGTTTGTTGTACTAATTCAGATTGAGATACAGGTAACCGATTCTTGAAATTACTAACAACAGATCCTTGCCGTGCATAGGCGTTATTTTTGATCATCTGAAGTAAAGATTCACGGCTCCAACCCTGTATCAACACTTGTTCAGCGTACCAGAATCGCTCAGTTTGATCCTTTATCTTCTCAATCAGTAAGATGTTGTGTCCCCAAGGCAATTGTGCCACAGGTTGTGGCACAATTGCTCGATTAGCAGCCATTTCTATTTCTGATGACAAGGAATATTCTCGGTAAAAACGTAACATCCGTTTTAGATTTCGTTCTGAAAAGCCTTTGATTTCTGGCAATTCATTAATAATATCTCGTGCCAACTTCGGGATGATCCCTGCCCCCCACCCCTGCTGTTTTTGGCGTTCATGGAGCATATGTCCAATATCCCAATACATCTGAAGCAATTCAGCATTAACGGCTTGAGCAGCTTTAATCTGACCTCTACGAATCCGTTCTTTTACATCGGTAAGCAGTGAAGTGTAAATCTGTAGTTCGAATGTCATGATTAGCTTCTTTTTTAAATTAATATCAAGAACGTATTGCTCAGATCCATTTCATGTGCTGCCAGTCATGCCATAGAATCTGCAAAGCGAGTAACAACGAATAGTTATTTCTTTTCGTTATTATATTCAGCAAAAATTTCTTGCATGGATTGCTCAATACGCAATTGCAATTTTTTATCAAGGCGAGCGAACTCATAAATGAGCGTTCTGTTTTTGGTATTCTCCTTACGACGAGCATAAATGCGTTTATCGTCAAAGACGCTCAAAGGTGTTATTACTTCAGCTTTTGCTACAGGCTGTGGCTTACGGGAAAGCTTGACGCTCTTGAATACACCCATTACCGCGTCTTTCGCTACGTCAGAAGGACCCTCTTCTATTGGTGTTTCTAAAATTTTTATTCGAATTTCTTCTAATATCTCATTGAGCGGGATTTTACGGCGATCAATGTCTTCTGCCATTTCAAGCAGAAATTTGTAATCGGGTAGCGTTAAATCCGATACTACAGGAAAAAAAGCGATCATTTCATCCGGTACAGCTACAGCTTGAAAAGCGCGAGTTACTTTTGCCGCGGAAACGCCTTCTGCTTTGGCTATCTCTTTGCGGTTCATTCCACTTTTCTCCATTAACTGGTAGCGTTTCCCCAGCTCGCGCAGATTATGTTCTTTGGCTGTTTGGAGATCAGCTGCGAGCTGTCGCGCGTCTGTGATGTTAATTTCTTCAGCTGTCACCAATACATCAAACCCGACATTTTTTAGCAAACAAGCCGCGCGACGACGGGAACCGTCAAGGATTTCAATTTTTTCTCCGATTTTCCGACCAATTGCGGGGAAAAATTGCTGTAAATGAATTGTCCTGAGAATATCCTGAAGCGATTCTTTCGTTAGTATACTTTGATCACGGCCGTTAATTGTCGGATCGACAAATGTTTTATTTTTGATATGTTCAGCCTGAATGTGCTGGCGAGTAAAAATCACCTTTTTTCCTGAACTCAAAGTAAATGTGCGGCTCTCAATTTCCTGATTTGAAATCATATTGCTTAACGGAGAATTGCCCATTGTTCTGCCAATTCGTTGGATAGATTTATTCACGGTTGATTCCTGATATATTCAATTCTGTCGAAAACAGCTCGAACGAAAATGTCGGCCTGATTTTTTGCGTTACGCAGCGCTTCTGAGCTGCCAGGATAAGATGCTGGATTAGCACTGATAACTGTATCGAAAGATTCCCCACAACGTTCAAAACCATCCAGTCTTGGTAGAGCAGCATCCAACATTGAAGAGGTAAATACTTCTCGTGCATAACTCTGTGACGTCAGGTGGTCGTATTTATTCCCCATTTTTGACATAAATCCAATATTGCCACGCAAATGTAATTCAATACCTTCATTTTCAATCCGCTCAATCATTTCTGGCAGACGAGTCAAGTACTTCATTGTGGAATGAAAGTCGACCTGTGCCGGTGGCGTAGGAGTTAGCAATATATTACTGGCGGCAATCGCATTTAGCATGAATGCATCCAAGTGAGGACCCGTGTCAATAAGAATAAAATCATAATCATGCGATAAACGGTCAATCACTGTCTTGCGGAGGACTTCAGAAGGAGCCATTCCGGGCAGATACTCCTGTACCAACTGGATCCATTCGCTTGCGACAAAGGCATCATCAATTGATGCAGGAATCACATCCACACCAGGCATCATTGTTGGCCTGATAAATTGTTTAATTAATTGTTCTCGGCTAACGTTGTTCAGCATTGCCTGTGCGGCTGTTTCTAATATAGAGCCAATGCTATTGTGGTGGCTGAGGAACATTGTGCTGGAAGCCTGAGGATCCATATCTATAACAAGAATACGCAGATCGTTATGAATTAAAGTCGGATGCGCCCGTAATCCATGAGCAAGAGTAACTGTCGACACGGTTTTGGATACACCACCTTTCAGATTCACTACGAATATAGTAAAGGCTTCTTTCCATTTATCCCGATAGGTAGGTATTTGACGGTGTTTATATACATCGATGACATTTTGAAGCGTTAATGCGTATTGCATTGTTGAACCTGTTTGGCGCTTCCCGAACACATATCCTTGTTTTTCCATTTCAGTGACAGCCAGGTCTACGGAACGTCGATTTAGCATAGGCATTTTGGCCACAGTATTCTTTGTGAATGTTTGATAATATTCTGTTTGATTAAATTCAATGCGCTGTTGTTCTATATGGTTACTCATTCCTTGGAGCATTTTTTCTGCTCGCTGTGCTGTTTCAAGGACTCCACCGTAACTCTTTTTCATGCGTACAACCTTTTTTGAAAATTACACACTTTATAGAGTGTACTCAATTTTTTTGTTTTTTTCATTAAATCATGTACAAAATAATGTCGTTTTCAGAAGACGACTGCACTCAATTGCTGAAGTAGGCCCTGTGAGAGCGAAGCTGAAAAATGCGACATTTGATTTTTTTATATTGACAACACCAAAGTACATACGATGCTTTCTTGAATCTACTTATGGAAATGAAGTGATATTATTTCATATTGATAGGGTTGTTTTGAATGCTAAATTAGAAAAACAATAAGGCGTTAATTTTAAGATAAACGCCTTATCTTATCATAATAAAGATCATTGAAATAAATTGAGAATATGATATTAAAAAATAAAATTACATTTTGTGTTTTTTATATTAGCTAACTATCAAAATCCGATAAATATAATTCATTAACTATACCATTATTACATTGTATTTCAATTTGAATTCCTGAGGATTTGGCTGTAAGTAGCATAGTGAATAATGCTCGTCCATAATCACTATTAAGACCATAGCCTGGTGATAATTGCATCCAATTTGTTGAGTGTCCTGCTAAAGTGAAAGTTGGTGCATAGGATGAATTGGAGTAATGAATTGAACCTACATATCCTTTATTTTCACTAGGGCAAGTCCAGGCATGAGCTGAACCAATTGAAATAGTAGTTAAAAGTATAATGTAATTGAAAATTAGATTATATTTCATAGGAGTTACCTCTCTTTTGTAG
>NZ_CAWQJR010000203.1:0-23498 GCF_963894935.1 Xenorhabdus sp. PB61.4 | reverse complement strand
ATATTAAACAGAAAATAAAGAGGTTCTTATGAACGCCATAACATCTCAAACACTACAAAAAATTAGTAAAGAAGCTTTAGATGATATAAAAAAAACCTTAGATGATTTATCCATTCTAGTTAAAGATATAGTAAAAACGTTGCAAGATGCTAATGTTATTTCTGCTCACACAGGGAAAATAATATCAGCCTCTCTACAGGGATTAATTAATCTTATAAGAGATGTTGTTTATGCAGTACTTTCTTAAAATTAAAATAAAGAGAGGTTATTATGGAAGAGATAAAAAATGAAAAAACATTTTTATTAGATCCAAACATAAAAAAAGACATTTTAAATACACTCGAAAAAGCAGAGGATTTATTAAAAGAAATTCTGACAATCCTTAAAAAGGAGGAAGTTATTAGTGAATCAGGTTTTGATCAAGGAGATAAAATAATTAAATTAATTATAACCACAATTGAGTTTGCATTAAACTATATTTAACAGAATAATTAAAACATCCGTCGCAATTAAAAAATAATTAAATTTAAATATATTCAATCATTATTTTTAATGATTATTTAAAGTTTGATTTTTTATGAATCACTCTGGAATTTTATTCAGAGTGATTCATATATTATTTTTTAAAGCTCTATCAGAAACGAATTTCAGCACCCATTACGTAGGTTCTGCCGCGGGCGGTTTGGGATGAAACCTCGCCATTCGTTATATTTGGTGAAGAATTCATGCGATTCAGCGCTTCAGCATAGCTTTTGTTAGCTACATTCTGCACTGAGAATTTAACAAGGATATTTTTATTCATTTGATAATCTGTATATAAGTCAATAATAGTCGGTATCTTATCATCTTTTACCATTTTCTCCTCAATGTCCCAGCTTACATCTATATCAGAATCCTGATGATAAGATTGTCCCGTATATTTCACTATTGCACCTACACTTATTTTTTCTTCCAATAGCCGAAAGCCAGTATCCAATGTCATATACCACTCCGGTAGCTGAGATGCGGAGCTTGTTCCCATGACAGTTGCCGCTTGTGAGGTAGGTTGCCGTGTCTTCTGATGACTATATGCCAACGAACTATAAAAGATACCAGCATCGTAATTAGCTTCCATCTCAACACCTTTAATAATGACAGGGGTTAAACTGTTAGTATATATATATGTATTAACATCAGCACTTAAATCATTAATATCCACCTCATTTATTGATATATCATTTTTACACATTTTTCTTTCACCACAAAGTGTATATTTATCACTATTAATATAATTTTTAATTTTAGTGTGAAATAGTGCTGCCTTCAGATAAAATGAGTCTCCAGCAACAATTAAATCTGGGCGATAGCTATTAAAACCTATTTGATAAGTATCCGATTTTTCACCTTTAAGAAAAGGGTTGACAGAACTACCTTCTCCGCCACCATAAAATACTTCCTGAATATTAGGTGCCCTCATTGAATGTGTATAACTTACAAATGGCTGAAATTCAGGCATGATTTCTGCTGATAACAAAATACTTGGGTTGATTCCATGATCTTTAACATTCACCGGAGCAGCTCCCTGAGGAAAGCAGGGAATACGAGGGTCACAAGCAGGTTTAAATCCTTTAACATTATAATTTAAATAATTTGCTCCTAAATCAGCCGTATAAATACCATGCTCTATTTTCAATCTACTATAAATGCTATTAATATATTGCTTTCCATTCGGTGAAAATTGGATGTTTTCTTCTTTTACTGTATTTTCAGCACCAAGACCTATGAACGTTTTCTTATTGTATTCAGTGTTCATCAATTTACTACCAAGAGTAAATGCAAAATCAGTATTGCCATAATTAAATCGGCTGGTATTTTTGATATTAATGGCAGCAGATTTATTATGCGATTCACTACCACCTAAACCAGGTATAGCACCAGATTGCACATTCTGATCACTACGCCCCGTACTAAGTAAAATTTTAGTATCAATTAATTCACTAAATGGTGTGTAATGATATTTCAGATAATAATCATAACTATCTACATGACGTTTAGTAAATTTATTATGATAAAAACGCCCAGCTAACTCCAAATCATGAAAATCATTTGGTTTAATATTGATTTTCATCAATTGTGAATTGGGTTTCTGTTTAAATGTTTTATCTGTGCCAAATTCGTCACTGCTAATTCCCATGCCATTTTTATAGTGAGCATCAATACTGTGACCACTCATAGCAAGCATAGCACCAATCGAACCTTCAGTGCTGAATGCCTGCGTTTTTCCTGCAATGGCAATCATACCATTTTTACCTAATCCATTAGTACCATAAGTTGATTTAGTGAGTATACCGAGGTTATTTCCTTCAAAAATAACATCATCAATATCAATAGTACGGAAGTTAGCACTTCCCACCAGCGCATTAACTGAATCCCCATCACTAACCTGCCCACGATTAATATCCGTTCGGATAATAAAATTAGGATCAATTAAGCTACCAAATTGATTATAAGGCTGTTGCCCATGACCATATGGATTCGGAGCAATACCATAAAAACTCTGACTAACGCCATCTACCATCATATTTACGCGGCCAAATCCGCTCATTCCACGGATATTTACAGCTATAGTCCCCTGACTGACATCCATCTGGGTATAAGTCCCCGGCAAACTACGTAATACGCTGTCCATAGATTCCAGTTTATTATCTTCCCCCACAGAACTATAAGCACCGGGTTTTTCCATGGCTTCAATTTGCGGCTTGTTTTTATTATCCTGAGAACCGGAAACTTTTAATGGGCTGAATCGCATGACTTTCTGGTTTTTATTGTCATCTGTGTTTTCAGCGTAAGCGATTCCCTGAAGCCCGATAAATACTGCACTGGCTCCGGCTATTCTTGCCATGATTTTCATTAATATCATCCTAAATTAAAAATATTTATTAAAGCTCACATTGCTTCGCTAATTTTGCGATAGTTTTATTGTTTTTAGGGTGTAAAAACCCTGGATACTGATAACAAATTATCAGTATCCATAATTATTAATATATTTTTATTAATCTTTTAAGTGTGGAAAATATGTTTTAGCATCATCCAACATCAACAGAAAACTATAATCGAAAGCGATATCGTTTATACGATTGAAACGTCCCGGCTTTCCACCGTGTCCTGTATCCATGTTGGTTTCTAATAACAGTAAACTATCCCCTTTTTTCATTTCCCTTAATTTCGCTACCCATTTTGCGGGTTCCCAGTATTGCACCTGAGAGTCATGTAAGCCGGTTGTCACTAATAAGTGAGGATAACGCTGTGGCTGAATATTGTCGTATGGGCTGTAAGATTTCATACGGAAATAAACTTCCTTATCATCCGGATTCCCCCATTCATCATATTCCCCTGTAGTTAAAGGAATAGATGGATCAAGCATTGTCGTCACTGCATCAACAAATGGAACTTTAGCGATCACACCACGGTATAGCTCCGGTGCCTGATTGACTACCGCTCCCATCAGTAAACCGCCCGCACTGCCACCTTCGGCATAAACTCGTTTACTATCGCCATAACCTTCAGCAATTAATGCCTTCGTAGTATCAATAAAATCATGGAAGCTGTTCATTTTATTTTCGAGCTTGCCCTGAAGATACCAATTACGGCCTAAGTCGCCACCACCACGAACATGCACCAGTGCATAAACAAAACCACGATCCAACAGGCTTAAAAGTGCGGAACTAAAATAAGGATCCATGCTGATACCATAAGCACCATAGCCGTAAATCAAAATCGGATTCTGACCTTTTTTGAACAGGGACTTGCTATAAACCAAAGAAACCGGTACTTCTACCCCATCCCGCGCTTTGATCCAAATACGCTGGCTTTCATAGTTTTCTTTATTGAACCCTTTCACTTCCTGTTGTTTCAGCAATTCGCGTTCGCCGGTTTGCATATTCCACTGGAATACTGAGCTTGGTGTTGTCAGGGATGAATAACTATAACGCAGCAAATCCGTTTCTGGCTCAGGGTTATAGTTCAAGGATGCCATATAAGCCGGGTCATCGAATTTAACCTGTTTTTCTTGCTGGGTTTTCCAGTCAATCTGACGAATTGAGGACAATCCTTTAGTTCTCTCCTGTACCACCAGCCACTTGTTAAACAGGCTAAAATCTTCCAGATCAGTATTATCCTGTGGTGCAATTACTGTTTTCCATGGCTTATTAATGGCATCTGTCTGATATAGACCAAACAATGGGTGTTCATAATTGGAACGGATATAAAATTGCCCACGGAAATGGTCGATATAATATTCACGCCCAGCCTGACGGGCAGAGAACATTTGTGGTTCCTGTTGCGGATTATTTGCATCTATCAACCGATATTCTGAGGTTGAATAGCTGGTGATCGAAACCAGAATGTAGTCAAGCGAGGTACTTTTCGAAATTGATAGATAGAAGCGATCATCGTCTTCCTGATAGATCTTTTTATCCTGTTGGGTATCCGTGCCATATTGGTGACGAAATAGCTGGTAAGGCAGCAAGGTTTGTGGATCTCTGCGGACATAGAACAGAGTTTTACCATCATTAGCCCACAAGATATTGCCGGAAGTATTCTCTATAACGTCATTTTGCCACTCACTGTCACCAAAATTTTTAAAAGAAATTTTGAAGTTACGGCGGCCCTGAGTATCTTCAGTAATAGCAATGCGTTTATTGTCTCGGGTAACAGCGAATCCACCGATTTGGTAAAATTTATGGCCTTTCGCTCGTTCGTTACCATCAACCATGACCTGCCAGTCAGTGGAATTATCAACCGGTTTACGCTGATAGATCGGGAAATCTTTGCCTGATTCATAAATGGTGCGATAAATATAACCATTGTAGGTATAAGGTACCGACTGGTCTTCCTTATTCATCCGGCCAACCATTTCGTTATACAGCGTTTCCCGTAGCTCCTGACCAGATTTCAGCATCTCTTTGGTATAGTTGTTTTCAGCGGCCAGATAATCAATAACTTCTTTATTCTGACGCTGGTCATCACGTAACCAATAATAATCGTCAACACGGGTATCACCATGAATAGTTATTTCATGAGGCTGCTTTTTAGCCATAGGTGGTATCATTTTTTCCTCCATCGCGATAGCCGTAACGCTATTACTCAGCAAACTACTACCCAACAAAAAACTGAGCACGGCTTTCTTGGCTTTTGGTGAAAACACCGTTTTATACTGTGACATGCCATTCGTCCTGTTTTTTTATTGTTTTTAAAATCAACTGTTATTGATACAAAGTGAAATCAACCGGTAATTCAACCGTAACACTGCCATTGGTTAAAATAGAATCAGGCGGAATGGGTAATGGCTGCGCCCTTTCCAGTACAAGCCTTGCTTCCCTGTCAAGTGAGTTCGTTCCAGAGCGTCTTACCAATTCACTGTCAATCACATTACCAAATTGATTGACGGTAAATTTCACCATTGGGCGCCCTGTACGTTTTCTCCTCTGAGCATCTGAGGGATATTTTTTATAGCGGTTTAAATGACCACTGACTTCCGCCTGCCAGACAGCTTTAGCATCAGCGGCAGCATCTGAATTACTTTCATAAGAAGCCGCAGTGCGGGAAGTAATGTTATCCGCCGTAGCCGTACTGGTTGTCGGTGCTGCGGTACTTTGTGATTTTTCACTTTCCTGCTCTTTTGCCTGTACGCGCTTAACCGGTTGGGCTTTTTTAGGTGCATCCTGTTCTTTTGGTTTCTTTTTCTTCGTTTTATCAACCAGGAGCATGGCTTCTTCATTTACATCCAGTTTCGGCATATTGACAGCATCAATCTTACTTTCCTGTTGTTCGCTGGTAACAGATAACTGCTGTTCAATACCAATCGGCTGTTTTTCGACCTTGTGTATTGCTTCCGTCTGTAGTGATACTTCCATCATAACTGCGGGCGGAGGTAAAAATTCCTCAATATCAAGATCCTTCGGTTTATAAACCAACCAACCGACCAACAGGACGTGCAATGTGATAGCGGCGAGAAAGGATTTTGTCACGTGACCAACGTGAGTGGTTTGATACGTTGTATACGTCAACATTTCTTATAGCACATTATGTCAAAGATAAATTAAGGGAATGATAATCAATTGGATATATAAATGAAAACTATTTTTATTTATTATTAGCATCACATCCTTGTGATAGATACACCTACTTAGTTACTTTGGCAGTCACTTTGGGTGTAAACCAGACAAAATCAGCGTATTCTTTATTCAAAACAACGCCTTTTTCAGCAATAACCAGCACAACAACCTGTTCATCAGATGCTACTTTTTTCACATGCTGAGGCGCTCCCATTGCTTTTACCGCATGATATCCTCCGGCAAACAGCATTGCAGGTGATGGCGCTTTCATCAATTGTTCTGCCATTCTCTGATCACGAAGCTGCTGAATTTTGCTCATTGCAGAAAGATGTAATTCATCTATATTTCCACCATGGGAATTTTTAATGGTTTCATCAATACGCTTTTTGACATCCTCAGAAACTAAGGAAGTTTTGTCTCCAGCCTTATGGCTTTTATACGCCCGATCAATTTCACTGCGATTCAGGTTAGCGGCTAGCAAGGGATAAGGTGCTTTCACCAGTTCCACAACCAGTTTTCCATACTGTTCCCAAGGCCAGCCTTCCTGCCATGCCAACAGATGTTTAATGCGTTCATCCCTGACTATCGGATCATCCTGCAACCAGCTTTTAACTTTATTGACTCTTTCTTGTTGATCCGGATTAATCATTTCCAGCAATACGGAACCATGAGGCCGTTTTTTCTCCAGCTGCTGAACCAGCCATAATTCAATCTGATGGTGATAAGGGTTATCGTGTTTTTCACCGATAATAATTCTGGGATAGGTTGCCAGTTGGTTAAGTAATTCATCAGAAGTGATGGCTTTGCCTGTTCTCATATCAAGCAACACACCTGATTGGGTTAATTCACCGGAAAGCGTTTGTTTTACTGCCTGAGAGTTATTTTGTGTCGTTGTTGATGTGGCCGCACAACCACCAAGCAGAAAGGCACACGCTAAAAAAGTTGTTTTTATACAGATAGATGTTTTCATTGGCATTCATTATCCAGTTAAAAATTCCCTGCATATTATAGATAATGATAATTATTTACAAATAAAAATACCCCGCCAAACAAGAGCCTGACGGGGTATTTGTCTGTTTATCCCGGCTAATTAATGAAGCCGGGACATTGATACCAATGAATTATAATACCAATCAATTACAGTGGATTAGTCTGCGCTTCGACCGCAGCCAGTGCCACCATGTTAACAATACGGCGAACAGAAGCGATTGGTGTCAGTACATGGACAGGCTTAGAAACACCCATCAGAACCGGACCAACAGTGACGCCATCTGAACTGGTGACACGCAGCAAGTTATAACTGATACGAGCGGCTTCCATATTAGGCATAATCAGCAGGTTAGCTGAACCTTTCAACGGGCTATCCGGCATAATGTCACGACGAATACTTTCCACCAGCGCAGCATCACCATGCATTTCACCATCAATTTCCAGTGATGGTGCCATTTGTTGTACCAGCTCCAGCGTCTTACGCATTTTTTGGGCTGATTCACAGTCAGAAGAGCCAAAACTTGAACGGGACAACAGAGCAACTTTTGGTTCAATACCGAAGCGACGCACAGTTTCTGCTGCCATCAGTGTAATTTCAGCCAGCTCTTCTGGTGTCGGGTCTTCGTTAACATAAGTGTCAGCAATAAAAGTATTGCCCATCGGCAGCAACAAGGCATTCATTGCACCTGCTGTGTGCACACCCTGACGGAAACCAAAGACGTCTTTGATAATCTTATAATGCTCACCATAACTACCGACCGTACCACAAATCAGGCCATCAGCTTCGCCACGATGAACCATGATGGCGCCGATCAGAGTCGGGTTACCAATAACCGAACGGCGAGCCTGATCCTGAGAAACACCACGGCGCTTCATCAGCTGGTAATATTCCTGCCAGTATTCTTTGAAACGTGGATCGTTTTCGTTATTAACGACTTCGAAGTCTTTACCTGCTTCAATATGAAGCCCCTGCTTCTTGATACGCATTTCAATAACGCTTGGACGACCAATCAGAACAGGATACGCCAACCCGAGGGAAACTAATTCCTGAGTCGCGTGCAGTACCCTGATATCCTCACCTTCTGCCAGTACAATACGTTTTTTCTCTTTTTTCGCCTGAGAGAAAATAGGTTTCATGAATAAGTTAGTTTTGTAGACAAACTCATTCAGTTTTTCAATATAGGCACCGAAATCGGTAATAGGGCGGGTTGCCACGCCTGAATCCATCGCTGCTTTTGCTACAGCAGGTGCAATTTTCACAATCAGACGTGGATCAAATGGCTTCGGTATAATGTATTCCGGGCCGAAGAACAAATCCTGATCGCCATAGGCAGAAGCCACTTCCTGACTTTGTTCAGCCAGCGCCAGATCAGCAATTGCGTGTACACAAGCCAGTTTCATCTCTTCATTAATAGTCGTTGCGCCTACATCCAGTGCACCACGGAAGATGAATGGGAAACAAAGCACGTTATTGACCTGATTAGGAAAATCAGAACGACCTGTACAAATAATTGCGTCAGGACGCACAGCTTTTGCCAGCGGTGGCAGGATTTCCGGCTCTGGGTTCGCCAGTGCCATAATCAGCGGATCCTTCGCCATTGTTTTCACCATCTCTGGCGTCAGCACTCCGGGGCCGGAGCATCCGAGGAAAATATCAGAATCAGGAATAACATCGGCCAGTGTGCGGCTACCGTTATCTTCAATTGCGTAATCGGCTTTCGTTTTTTCCATATTTTCTTCGCGACCACGATAGATAACCCCTTTCGAGTCACAAACGACAATATTTTCACGTTTCAGGCCTAAAGCCACCAGCAGGTTCATACAGGCAATAGATGCCGCACCCGCACCAGATACTACCATCCGTACTTTGCTGATATCTTTATTAACAACACGCAGCCCGTTAAGTACCGCGGCAGTACAGATAATTGCCGTACCATGCTGGTCGTCATGGAATACAGGGATTTTCATCCGCTCGCGAAGTTTCTGTTCAATATAGAAGCACTCAGGAGCTTTGATATCCTCAAGGTTGATACCACCAAAAGTCGGCTCCAATGCTGCAATGATGTCAATTAATTTATCCGGATTAGACTCATCTATTTCAATGTCAAAAACATCAATGCCAGAGAATTTTTTGAATAGAACTCCCTTTCCTTCCATTACAGGTTTACCAGCCAGTGCCCCGATATTTCCCAGTCCCAATACAGCACTACCATTGGAGATAACAGCCACCAGATTACCACGGGCAGTATATTTATATGCCGCCAGTGGATCTTCTGCTATTTCAAGACAAGGAGCAGCAACACCCGGTGAATATGCCAAAGCTAAGTCACGTTGTGTCGTCAACGGCTTAGTCGGAGTAACCGTGATTTTCCCCGGCTGCGGAAATTCATGAAAATCAAGGGCACTTTGTTTTAATTTTTCGTCCATCGTCTGATCCTTTGTGAGTCATGTCTAAGTAAAAATCCGCTCAGTATAATAGTTACGGAAGGTTAAATCATGGTGCTAACCGCATTTTTATCAATGATCACGGAAACTTCAGATCATATCCCCTGTTGTTTTCAGAATTCAGGGCAGCCAGCAAAGCAATCATCAAAGAGCAACCTGAAATATAGAGAGTATAAAACGATCTGTTAATGGCTTTACATTAACCAATATTATATAGAAATACGCTAATTATACTCATGTAGAGGTAGCTCCATTTTCTATCCATTAATAACTCACTGAATTAATAAAAGAGACATTTAAGAAACAACTTTAAAATGAGTTTACAAAAACAAAAATTAATCTATAAAATAATCATAAAAATTTGATTGAGAAAATTATTAGCAATTAAGGAAAATCATTTTCTTATGTCTGTGGAATTTATTTCACGTGAATTGATAATCTTATTTGCGATATTTCATTTTTTATATCAGGATATATTTTTGGAATCTCTATTATTGATGATTCAATATACTCTATAAAAATCACACAGCTATTTAACATAAAACAGAATTCTGTTTTTTATGTTTTATCCAAACATAAGATCGGCATTTCTATTATGGGAGAAGGAATATGCATAATCATACAGTCATGATAGTCGATGATCACCCTATCATTCGTCATGGTTTAAAAGGGCTGATTGAATCAGAAAGAGAACTCATTGTGACTGCGGAGACAGATAACGGCGAAGATGCCATTAATATCGCTTGTCAAATAAAGCCAGATATCATTTTAATAGATTTGAAGATCCATGGGCTTTCAGGGATTGATACGATTAAGTCACTACGCCGAAAAGGGCTTGATTCCTATGTTCTGGTTCTCTCAGATTCGGATAATAGAGGTGATATTTATGATGCTGTGGATGCAGGTGCAAATGGTTATTTGTTAAAAGATATTGAACTTAGCCCTCTGTTAGTTAACATTAAAAAAGCAGTAAATGGACAAGCCGTATACAGTGAGAAAGTTTACCAATATTTATCTAACCGTCATCTTTATGTTGATCCTTTATCCAAATTAACCAAACGCGAATTAGATGTTTTAAAAGAAATCTCAGAAGGAATGACGAATAAAGAAATTGCTGACTTTCTTTTTATCTCAGAAGAAACAGTCAAAGTCCATACACGTAACCTGTTGAAAAAACTTAAAGCCCGTTCCCGCCTCGAAGCCACCATTACCTATCTGAAACATAGAAAAGCAGATTTAATATAATATTCGACGCTCAATTCCTACAATGAATAACACAATTTCCCTGATTTTAATTTACAGGGAAATTGTGAATTAAAACCCCTTAAAGTTAATGATAATTAATTCAACTAAATTTATAATAATTTGGCTTATAATAAATAATATTATTATTTTGCAATGAAACTAAGTTTTAAAAGTTAATTTATTCACCAGATATATAGATGGTTGTATTTTGTAAATTTTAACTATCTATTGATATTAAATTAAAGCAAACCAACTTGTGTATAGTTGACCACTGATCAAACCTTGCGGACATTGCTAGCCGGATGAAAACGTAAACCCCGCTCAACCGAAGCAATATGCAAGGTTTGTGTTATCTGGATAAAATGGCAAATTTCCCGCATTATACTCTTCGCCTTTCAGGATTCAGCCAACTGGCTGCAACTTGAAAGTAACAGCGATACCCCATGGGTTGCGCGTTGCATTGCGGTGACAAGAGAACGAATTTCTCCAGCCAGCAAGAGGCAGCTAGAAAAACAACGGGTATATATGTCGGATTAAATCAGGATTAAGGATCTCATAATGTCAGATACCACCTTTCAAAAAACTTTCACTCTGTACGGTATCAAAAATTGCGATACTGTGAAAAAAGCACGTCGTTGGTTGGAAGATCAAGAGATCCCATATCAATTCCATGACTATCGCGCTGACGGCTTATCACCTGATCTACTTCAGCTATTTATTGAACAGTTAGGCTGGGAATCTTTACTGAATACCCGCGGAACAACCTGGCGCAAACTGACCGATGAGCAAAAATCAGCCATCAATAATGCCGAAGCAGCCAAGATTCTGATGCTGGAACAACCCGCTATCATTAAACGACCACTATTAGCGTCTCAAGAAAAAAACACATCGCAAAAAACAGGCAGTTACTTACTGGGCTTCAAAGCTGAACAGTACCAACAGTTTTTTTCATGTGATTCTATCCAATAGTTTCTAAAAGAAAGCTGACAAAACTACAGCTTGAAAACTGTAGGGAATTTCTCTTACAAATATACCCGGTCAATTTCAGGCTGCGTCGGAGCTGCCAAGATACGCAGCCACAAAAACGCCGCCTGAAAGATGACAGGCAGAAAGATCTTCCAACTTAATAGGGACGTATATAATGACTTGTCCAGTAATTGAATTAACCCAGCAATTAATTAAGAGGCCTTCCGTCAGCCCCGATGATCAGGGCTGTCAGGAGATTATGATCCAACGCCTGCAAAACGCTGGCTTTACCATTGAACGGATGCCTTTTGGTGATACCCTGAATTTCTGGGCTTACCATGGAACAGGAGCTACGTTTGCTCTGGCAGGCCATACTGATGTTGTCCCTGCGGGTGATATTTCAGAGTGGCAAAGCCCGCCATTTGAACCAACCATTCGTGATGGCATGTTATATGGTCGCGGTGCTGCGGATATGAAAGGATCTCTGGCTGCTATGGTGGTTGCAGCAGAACGCTTTGTTGCAGAAAATCCTAATCATCAGGGTCGCCTTGCTTTCTTAATTACTTCCGATGAGGAAGCTCACGCGATAAACGGTACTGTTAAGGTTGTTGAAGCCTTAATGGCCCGCCATGAGCGACTGGATTACTGTCTGGTGGGTGAACCCTCCAGCCAAAAGCGCCTTGGCGATATGATCAAGAATGGTCGTCGGGGCTCTCTGACAGCAACTGTAACCATCAATGGTATTCAGGGGCATGTTGCTTATCCTCAATTTGCTGATAATCCAATTAATAATTCACTCCCCTTCCTACAGGAACTCGTCAATACTAAATGGGATGATGGTAATGAGTTTTTCCCTGCAACGAGTATGCAAATAGTTAATATTAATGCGGGTACGGGAAGTAATAATGTCATACCGGGTAAATTAAAGGTTCAGTTTAACTTCCGCTTCAGTACCGAACTGGCAGATACCGAGATCCGCCAGCGAGTTGAAGGCATGTTGAAGAAATATAATCTGAAACATGATATCGAGTGGCGGTTATCCGGTCAGCCCTTCCTGACCTGCAAAGGGGAGCTGGTTGATGCGACAGTTGAAGCTATCAGGCACTATTGTGGATACCAGCCGGAACTATCAACCAGCGGCGGTACATCTGACGGGCGATTTATTGCCAGAACCGGGGCTCAAGTTGTAGAGTTGGGTCCTATTAACGCAACCATTCATAAAACCAATGAGTGTGTCAGCGTCGCTGATCTACAGGAATTAAGCCTTATTTATCAGCGTATCATGGAGCAATTATCAAATGATGACGCCTGAAATGTTGACGGGTCTCTCGACAGAACACCTAGTGGCACTGTCGGGAGGCCACCATTTACAATTTGATGCAACTAAAGCCTTCCTTGCGATGCAACGGGATGCGGCCAATGCTGGCTTTAAATTACAACCAGCCAGCTCGTTTCGTGATTTTACCCGCCAACAGACTATCTGGAATGAGAAATATCGTGGGCAACGCCCGGTACTGGATGCCGATAGTCAGCCTCTTGATATCAGCAAAATGACCGAAGGAGAAATCGGTGAAGCCATTCTGCGCTGGTCTGCCCTGCCGGGAGCAAGCCGCCACCATTGGGGAACAGAACTGGATATCTATGATCCTTTCCTGTTGCCTCAGGGTAAAAAGCTACTGCTGGAGCCATGGGAATATGAAGCGGGTGGTTATTTTGAGCCACTCACTGACTGGTTAACCGAAAATATGTCCCACTATGACTTCTATCGTCCATTTACCCGTGACTGTGCACTGGGTGTAGCCTATGAACCGTGGCATATCAGCTATTGGCCTCTTTCTCATGAAGCAGAATGTCTATTCAATGAGCAGACTCTGTTAAATGCATGGCAGGGTCGTGATATTGCCGGTATTGACTGGCTGACAGCTAACCTTTCCTATGTTTTTAAAAAATACGTTAAAACAGAAGGATAATCATGCACTGGTTAACAGATTATTGGTGGATAGTCCTGCTGTTACTCGCTGGGGTTATTATTAACGCGATAAAAGAACTCAGCCGCCTCAATCCTAAAAAATTTTTGGATAACAAACCGAAACTTCCTCCTCATCGGGATCTTAATGCTTCATGGGATGATGAGGACGACTGGCCTCAGGCGAATGGTAAAAAGAGTGATCATCAAAAGGATGATCAGAAGAAATAACCCAATCGTTCCATTGTCTGGCAAGTATTTCATCAATATTTGCCAGAGCATGGGCCGTTTCTTCCCGCCAGCATTTCAACAATGCTTTACGCCCATTCAGTGATAACTCATACGCACATTGCTCAATCTCTATTTTCTGTTGAAGATGTTTTCTCAACGCCGGTAAAGCCAGATCACTTGCCAACAGCAAACGTTGCAACGCAAAGTAAGAAGACGACAAGGAACGATGGGCAAATGCAAAACCAGCCAGCTCCCGCCAGTCATTTTCATTGAGCTGATGATCATCATTATGCTCAACAGGCAGAGCAAACCCAGTCAACGACTTTAGCCAACTTGCATCACTGGATAACTGCTGCTGCGCAGCCCGGGCCAACCATTCCCCCTGTTCACTCAAGGGCAGAATCGCCATCGCAGCATAACAACCACTACTCGCTTCAAGGTGTGTTCCCATCCGCACTAACTGAAAACCGCATTTCTGCCAAAGTGACCAGAGTTCAGCGGTATAACCAAAACTAACGGAAATGAAGTCCATCTTTTGGGCTCGGGCGGCCTGACACTGCTGAGTAATCAGACGTTGTGCAATCCCCATACGCCGGTATTGTGCCTGAACAGCAATGCGGCTCACTCTTTGTGAACGCATCACTGCTGCCTGCGGAAATCCTGCATGAGCTGCCAGAGACTGAGCTACCAGATTACCTCTCGGGCGACGACGACCAGCCCATATTTCATGTGCCAGTGCCGGAGTTAACCCGCCTTCATTCACCATCCACAGAGCACCAATCAATTGTGGATTAGCATTATCGGAACTGGACATGGCAGCAAGAAATGTCATTCCATTGCCATCCAATAATCGGCGTAAATCGAGGGGAGATGTACGATAATGTGCGCTTGCCAGTAATCCGTAAAACTGCCGCAATAACTGAGATTGTTGTAACCACTCAGCCTGATGAATAGACTGAAAAAACAAACTATTTTCAATATTAGGATTAGGTAATGACGATGAAAACAAATTGCTGTCATCAAAAAGTAGAGCGTTATCCAGCCACTTTTCCAGTGGATCATTTTCAGACCAGCGCATTGGCGTTTTCAGCTCCCTAATCTGACAGTCAGGCAAAGCAGCACAGAATTTCAATAAAAATCCCCGTCCGGTACCTTCGTAACCCTGTACCGTAGTGGTCATTAGTACACGCGGAAAATGTCGAATCAACTCAGATAACTGTGGTGTCGGAATTGCCGCCGCTTCATCAATCAAAAGCCAGTCAGCGTTGCTCTGTTGTGTGTCTGTATTTCCTTGTTGCCGACACGCATTCTCCCGGATAAATTTCAGTAAATTATCAACTGACCAGAATGGTATTTGCTGCGCGCCAGAAACTGTGTCGCTATTCTGAAGGCCATCTTCAAGATTATTATTAAAAGATTCAGCATAGCGCCGAATGACTTCGGTCGTTATTTTTGCCGGAGCACATAACCAGCAGCTTCCCTGCCACTGACGAGCCAGCATTCCTGCCAGTGCAGACTTGCCTCGTCCGCGTGGCGCAGTAACTACCCAGACCCCTTGTGAAACCTGTAGCAATTGCTCAAGAATGAGCTGCTGGCCTGTTGTCGGATTTCCATCAGGCATCTTCCACGACCGGGTCTGAGGCAATAATGATGCCTGAAAAGGCTTGCCCTGCCGCCATATTAAACAATCAGGAGAATTGAGAAGCTGTTGTTGGATATGCTGAATAAAATGGGGGGTTGGGATCACACCGGCAGATTCATTCCAGCGAGAACTGTCTTCATCCGGTAAATCAACCCATTGTGACCAGACAGGAACGCGCATCACCAACCAACTTCCTGCTTTTAGAGTCCCCGCCAGTATTGCTAATGCTTCGGCATTAAAACCACGGGTGGCATCAAAGACTCCGTGCAAAAATTCACGCCCCAGTAAACCAACTGCCTTTATCGGCTCAACATAGCCGGGAGTACCAGATGCTATTGTTATCCAGTCTCCCTGTAGCTGATTTTTCAGAGAGGCAACAATCTGTTCATTCCACTGATTTTCTCCGCTGAGCACCAGTAAACGACGCTGCCCTTGTCGTTGCATCTGCTCCTGCAACGTTTTCCATTCAAAATCCATTCCTGTCATGATTTTCCAATCACAATGGATAATATGCCTGCCGCAATTAATGGGCCAACCGGAACACCTTTAAATAAAGCAACACCAAGCACCGTGCCGACCAGTAACCCGGCTACGGTCGATGGCTGATTTGACATCAGGGATACTCCCCTGCTTCCCAGCCATGACACAAGAACGCCGACAGCAATAGCAAGCAATGATTTCCAGTTTAGAAATGAGCTGAATATATCCTGTGCAGATATTTTGCCACTTGCGATAGGAGCCATGACACCAATGGTGAGTATTAAGATCCCCAGTGTTAGACCATATTTTTCAACCCAGGGGAAAAATTGATTCAAGGGAGTGATTCGGACAATAAGCAAAAACAACATTGCTAATGTTACCGTCATGTTATGACTGATAATTCCAAGCCCTGCCAGTACTAACAAAATGAGTAAAGTAGGATCAATGTGACTCATCATTTTCTGTTCCATATATACATCCTGATATAGAGCAGAATGATAACTTAATTATTAGACAGGTAAGTAGAAATATTAATATCAGTGGAAATATAGTCAATGAATCACTATATTTTATAAAAAATAGTTGCGAATACGTAGTTAATCTTTCAAATTATCTTTCTGACAGATATTGATGCTTTTACAAGGTGAATGCGGAAAGGTCACGAGGCACTTCCTCGGCAACAGGAAGCGTTCATACAGGAAATATGAAAAAATCAGCACTTTTAATCACAATCAGTATGTTATTAACAGGTTGTACTACTCAATGGATACCAGCAAGGAGCAATCCAACACCTTTTCATGAAGCAGATTTGGAGTGTCAATCAAACGCTCTACAGCAATTCCCGGTGAAAAATGAAGTAGCCCAAACTTCTCACCTCAAAACCGTCAGAAATTCCTGTGGTAAAGATTGCACATATATGCAAAGCGTTCCTATGACTGAAAGTTATATCATTGATGTTAACGAAAGTTCCAGAAATCAGGTCTATAGTTTTTGTATGCAGCAAAAAGGCTGGAAGCAAAAAACAAATTACTGGCTGTAACCTACCATAGCTGGGTATCCGCCCTGAAATCATCTTTTTATGAAATCAAAGGTGCTCTAATGTACAGAGCACCTTTGTTTTTTATACCCGCATGTTTGATACAAAATTAGCCATCATTCAAGCAAGGTAATCGTTTGCGTCATTAATCCAAAATAACGCCAATCCGGTGAGCTACCTCTTCGTACGCTTCAATTAAGCCACCAAGACTCTGGCGAAAACGATCTTTATCCATTTTATCCATTGTCTGCTTGTCCCACAGCCGGCTGCCATCTGGTGAAAATTCGTCACCCAGCACAACTTTCCCTTTAAACAGGCCGAATTCCAGCTTAAAGTCCACCAAAATTAAACCGGCATCATCAAATAACTTACCCAAGACTTCATTAGCTTTATAGCTCAGGCGCTTCATCTCAGCTAAATGCTCTTTGCTGACCCAACCGAAAGTTTCGCAATAAGATTCATTCACCATCGGATCATGCTTATCATCATCTTTCAGAAACAAATCAAACAAAGGAGGATTCAGTACCATTCCTTCTTCCACGCCAAGACGCTTCACCAGCGAACCAGCCGCACGATTGCGGATAACACATTCAACCGGCACCATATCAAGCTTCTTAACCAGAGATTCATTATCTGACAGCAACTGTTCCAGTTGAGTTGGAATACCCGCCTCTTCCAGCTTACTCATAATGAAGTGGTTAAATTTATTGTTTACCATTCCCTTACGATCAAACTGTTCAATGCGTTCACCATCCAATGCTGATGTATCATTACGGAATTCCAGCACAAGCAAGTCAGGATTATCAGTGGCATACACTGTTTTTGCTTTTCCACGATACAACTCAGCTTTTTTCTGCATATTACACTCCAGAGATATGACATCTTTAAACGGACTATTAAACAAAAAATTTACTTAACTATATACACAATGGATTTCAAGATGCGTCGCGGCGGCAAGAGAGTGAACCCCCGGGAGCATAGATAACTATGTGACCGGGGTGAACAAACGCAGCCAACAAAGAGGCAACTTGAAAGACAAAGTGTATAAAGGGGCCGAAGCCCCTTTATATATTATTTAACTGTAGCTTTGCTAAATGCTGCTTGTAGCACCTCTACCATTTGATCATTTTCGGACTGAGTCAGCGGTTTACCTTTTTCGCTGATAAATTGCAGGCTGCTCCGGTTATCCAAATCGCCTACCTGTAACTTATAGTTGCCTTCGCTGATAGTTGGTGCTTCCACACCTAATGCTTTCCAGCCGGAAGAGGACAAACCTTTATAAGTAACCTCTATCGCACCAGTCGAACGGGTACGATCGTTCACCTGCATACCTATGCTTTCCAACGCGTAAGGCAGCCTGTTCCAGATTACGTTATATGGTGCACGGACGATAATTTGTGGCAATCCTGTATTATCACCGCCACTTTGTACCGATAAAGCGCCATCATCCTGCGTATTATGCTGCGCTGAAGCTTCTTTTTGATCGTTCAGATAACCAGTCAGCGCATTTAGCATCAAGGTGTTGTAACGCTGGATTTCCGACGGTGTATTAACCGCTTTATCACCCTGTTCCAGACCTGCACCTGAAACTGTTAAAACAATTTGGTAACCCTGCTGAACCACAGAAATGTGGTAACGAACCTTATAAGGAATATTTTCATCTGATCGAGGCCACAAAATCCAGTCAGTTGTCAATGTCTGGGCTGTATCATCTTTCTGGCTAATCGGATAGCCTTTTTCCGCCAGAAAACTATTTACTTGTGACCACAATTTGCTGTACTCAGGGGTATTTTCAAGCAACAGCTTACTGCTTTGTACGCTATTTTCAACACGGGAACCCGCTAATAGCGCCACGGCCTGCAACGGTGGGCGTATATCAACCGATTTTCCGACATTCCCTTGTGGATCCACAGATGGAATATCATATTCACCATTTTGCAGAGGTAAGTTCATCCCAGCAGGAACATTCAATAACTTCAGAGGGGGGGTATCAAGATAAGATTCATCACCACTCACTTGATGTTTATAGCTCTGATCGCTGGAACAGGCTGCCAGCAAAACGACCAATGACAGGCCAGCAACCTTCATGACCTTCGATTTTTGCAATAATGTTGCCATTAAAATTCCCTAAATTTTACAGTAATTCAGCCATTTTCAAGGCATTCTCAACTGAAATTTGCCCTTCTTGCGTCAGCGGAACCATTGGCAGACGCAATGTGTCGCTGGCAATCAGTCCCAGTTTATGACATGCCCATTTAGCTGGTGCCGGGCTAGGTTCAACAAATAGTTTATGATGCAATTCCTGTAGACTACTGTTCAGGCTACGCGCTTTCGCAAATTCACCACGAGAAGCCAACTGACAAATTTGTGCCATTTCTGCTGCCGCTACATTCGCTGTTACAGAAATCGTTCCTTTTCCACCAAGATACATAAAGTCGAGAAAACTTGCATCATCACCACTTAGCAGAATAAAACTTTCATCATTAACCAGTTCTTGGATCTGGCTGACACGACTTAAGTTCCCCGTTGCTTCCTTGATTGCGACAATATTTTTCAGTTTCGCCAGACGTGCAACAGTCGGTGGCAGCAAATCACATCCGGTACGCGATGGTACATTATACAGAATTTGTGGTAAGTCGGTATTCTCAGCTATTGCTTTATAGTGCTGATACAAACCTTCCTGCGAAGGCTTATTATAATAAGGTGTCACAGACAGGCAACCAACAACACCTGTATTTTCAAAGCATCGGGTCAGCGATATTGCTTCCGCAGTAGCATTCGCACCTGTTCCGGCAATAACAGGAATACGACCATCAGCTAATTCGAGTGTTGTCAGTACAACATCGACATGTTCATCATGGTTAAGCGTGGCACATTCCCCGGTTGTTCCGACAGAAACAATTGATGCCGTACCACTGGCAACATGGTAATCAATCAATTTTTTCAAACTGCTCTTATCAACCCGGCCAGTTGAATCCATCGGTGTGATTATCGCAACCATACTGCCTGTAAAATCGAAGTGACCACTCTCCATTACCATTTCCTCTAAAATGAGTCTTACACTACAAATAAGAAAATCATGGTACTTTCTTGTCATAAGGAAGGAAACTCTTTGACCCTATGATTTCGATGATTTTTGTTAATATCAAGTGCAGACAATTAAACAGAGATTATAATCATGCTCCATCTATTATAAATGCCATTGACCTTCTCTTGATCATTTTTTATGTTTAGTAGCGACATGTACCCGCAGCCATCGACCATAGATAAGGAAAATCGCTTTGCCGAAATCAAAACAACATTTTTTAGTGCTCACAGCTCTTGGTGTAGATCGCCCCGGGATCGTCAACACCATCACCCGTCTTGTTAATACATGCGGCGGCAATATTGAGGACAGCCGTCTGGCAATGTTTGGCGAAGAATTTACCTTTATTATGTTGCTGTCCGGTAGCTGGAACGCGATTACCCTGATTGAATCGACCCTGCCACAAAGAGCCGCTGAACTCGAATTACTTGTTGTAATGAAGCGTACCCGCAGTGGCGCGGCAAAAAAATTCCCCTCCACTATTTCAGTTCGGGTAGATGTGGATGATTCTCCCGGTATTGTCGAGCGTTTTACTAATCTGTTCACAACCCAGAATTTCAATATTGCTGAACTGGTTTCAAAAACTCACCCCGCTACTGAAAATATGCCTGCACGGCTGCAAATACAAATCACAGGCCATAATCCATTAGATGATAAAGGTGTTGTATTTAAGGAAACCTTTCAGCATCTATGTGCAGAATTAAATGCTCAAGGCAGTATCAGTGTACAGGAAGTGTTGGGCGACAATACGGTTGACTGGATAAAAACAAATAATGATAAAAAAATGAAATAGATATTTTTGATTAACTGTATCTATAAAAAATAGAGAGAAAAAGCAATGTCTTATTCAATCGGTGTACTTGCTGGAATGGGACCAAGGTCAACGGCACCTTTTATCGATATGCTCGTTAATGCATCTCAGTCTCTTTATGGTGCAAAAAACGATATAGATTTTCCCAAAATGCACATCATCTCTTTACCTACTCCTTTTTATCCGGGGCAAGCTATTGATGATGTGAAAATGGTGCAAGCATTACAAGCGGGTATTGCAGATTTAGTTAAAGCAGAAGTAAATCTTATTGTGATTCCCTGCAATATTGCGCATATATATTACCGTGAAATAGAAAAGGCCAGTATCGGTATACCAGTCTTACATATCGCTGATTGTGCACTCCAAAAAATAACTCCTGATGACACAAAAATAGCAATCATTGGTACAGAACCCACAATTGAAGCCGGATTCTATCAGGCCCGTATTCAGGCGGTAGGGAAAGAACCTGTTTCATCGGCAGAATTGCGTAATCACACAACAAAGCTGATTACGTTAATTAAAGAGAAAGGGTTTGAGCATGAGGAGGTTGTCGCTATCTGGGATACAATATTATCCTGTGCGCAAGCATTAATGGTACATGTATTACTGATTGCCTGTACTGATATCAGTCCCCTTATAAAAAACAAGAGAAACCAGTCACTGAAGATAGTGGACACAGCTTCCAGTCTGGCGGAAGCTACTATTCATTCATTTTATGAATTGAGGGGCAACCCAAAAGATTAAAAATATACATGTAGTGAACATATAAGAATATTAGTGTATAAAACCAGTTAGATAAAAACGACTAAACGGAGAATGCGTGATGAGTCCATTGAAAGCCGGAGATAAGGCACCACAATTCAGCCTACCTGACCAAGATGGTGAAAACATTAACTTATCTGACTTCAAAGGTCAGCGTGTTTTAGTTTATTTCTACCCCAAAGCAATGACCCCAGGCTGCACTGTTCAGGCATGTGGTTTGCGCGATACGATGGATGAACTGGAAAAAATTAATGTTGCCGTATTAGGCATCAGTACAGATGCTCCCGAGAAATTATCCCGATTTGTCGAGAAAGAAATGCTGAATTTTACTCTGCTTTCCGATGTTAATCATCAAATTGCCGAACAGTTTGGTGTTTGGGGTAGAAAACAGTTTATGGGCAAAGTCTATGATGGCATTCATCGCATCAGTTTTCTGATTGATCCTGCGGGTAATGTTGAACATGTTTTTGATAAATTCAAAACAAGCGATCATCATCAAGTTGTTCTGGATTATCTGCAACAGCATTCATCCTGAAACCTAGATGTAGCTGGTAGCTGATAGCAAGGCAAGTAACACACTCCTCCGTCTGACTGACGGAGGATGCCACAGACTCCTATAAAACAAATTAGCTGTTTTTATGCCTTCCCTGCACGATCAGTGCAATCGCAGAAACTATATGAAGTAACGACATGCGTATAATGTGGCTTGCCATCACAATGCCTACATTAACTTTCATCGCCATAGCGGCAAATAGCATTGCTTCCATACTGCCGGGTGCCCATGAAAGGATCAGCAAGTGCATTGGGTAATCCATCACCTGTGCCGTCACTGCTGCAACTAAAACTGTGATGGTCAGTGCGATAAACACAGATTGTATGGAAGACCAAATATTACTAATCAATGCTGAAAACGGAAACGCACTAAAATACAAACCAATCCTCATGCCCATTAACCCCATTGATAATAAACTGAGCAATTCAGGCAGCTTCAGTGTTACATCAGACAGATAGTGAACAATAATAGCAACAACCAATGAAGTCAGCATATAGGGTGCCGGAATATGTAAACGCTCCAACAAAACGCCGACGATATAACCTCCGGTGGCAATCAGGATCAACCAGCCAATAATGCCGGGTGTATAAGAAAAAGGTGCTACTTCAATCACTGGAGGAGGATTTAATCCGGTAATAATCCCGGCAATAATAATCAAAACGACCAAACGAATGGCATGGGAGATAACAATTTTCTGTGGTGGTGTTTTGGAGTGTTCAGTCAGCACTAAGATCGCAGCCAGCGCACCGGGAACAGCGCCCAATACCGACTCTGTGCGTGTCCATCCCATTTTCCGGTGAAACCAAAAATAGCCGACATTAAATTGCAGAATCAGGCAGATTAATAATGCGGGGAGTAACATCAGGATATCACGCCCTTCTTCCATCGGTAATCCTTTGACCATCAACCCGATAGAGCTTCCTAATACAATTTGAACCACCGTCAGACTGTGTTTTGGTGCTGTAAGTGATATTCTCAGCCGGGATGCAATAATAACAGCCGCCATTGCCCCAAACATATATGCCAGAGGTAGCCCCAGCAGTGACAAAACCCATCCTAAAAGCATGCAAGGTATAACACTTAAATAGCTTGTCAAAATGGTAGGAGTATCAAAGAAACTCGATCCTAAATTTGCGAAATTTTTGTTCCCAAAACGCAAAATCACAGAAAAAAGGATCGAGTCATGCTCAT